>JAVUPY010000028.1 GCA_032252755.1 Terriglobia bacterium | reverse complement strand
CTCAGCCACCAGGATGCGCGCTCCCCGAAATGCGGCTTCGATGTCCCGGTTCAACACCCCCTCCGCGCCGAAAGATCCGCTGCGAGTCTTCCTTTGCGACTCCTTGGCTGCCGAGAAATGAACCGAGAACCGGAAAGTGCTGCCCAGCCCCGGAAAGCTCTCAACCGTCAGGTCCCCCCCCATCATCTGCACCAGCCGCTTGCTGATCGTGAGTCCAAGCCCGCTGCCGCCATACTTGCGCGTCGTGGAGTCGTCGGCTTGCGTGAAGGGCCTGAAGATGCGCTCAATCTGGTCCCCCGTCATTCCAATGCCCGTGTCCTTGACTGAGAATTCAAGATCCACGCCATTCGAATCGCTTTGCTTCTGCGCTACAAACACATCCACCGATCCGGTCATCGTAAATTTGACGCCGTTGCTGGCCAGGTTGGTAAGAATTTGCTCCAGGCGCAGCGCATCTCCATGCAGCCTTTGCGGCAGCTGTGCGGCTCGCGAAATCCTGAACAAGAGCCCTTTGGAACGCGCCAGCTCGCCCATGATCGTATCCAGGTTCACCAACACCGACTCGAGCGAAAAATCCGCGGCCTCAAGCTGCAGGCCACCGCTTTCAATCTTCGACACATCAAGTATCTGGTTCACCAGCCGCATCAGATTCTGCGCCGCGAGCGCGGTCTTCTGCACAAACTCCCGCTGCTTCTCCCCCAGGTCCGACTGCAGGCATAGCCACGACAATCCGATGATCGCGTTCAGCGGCGTGCGAATCTCGTGGCTCATGTTGGCCAGGAACTCGCTCTTTGCCTTCGTCGCTTCTTCCGCAATCTGCTTGGCGGACTCCAACTCGCGGGCGTAGATTCGCAACGCCGCTTCGGCGTCGGTGCGTTCGATGAACTGGCCAACCTGGCTTCCGATTGATGACAAAAGCGCGAGCAGCTTAGTGTCAGGCTGGCGGATCTGATCGCTGAAGAACTCGAGAACAGCCAATACCTCGCCGCCCAACAGAACCGGGAAGGCAAAGGCACTATGCAAGCCTTCTTTCAAACCGACCTGGGCGCGAGGGAAGTTTGCATCCTTGGTCACATCTTCGATCCAATGCGCGTCTGCATTCGCCCAGACTCGTCCTGGGAGGCCAAGTCCCCGCTCGAAGGTAACAGCACGGGTTGCCGCCGAGAACTCAGTGACGTTTGCCGTGGGCATATGCCAAGTTTCGACGCACCGCAATACGCCCTTGCTCCTATCAAGTTGCCACAAGCTCCCTGTGGCCCATTCCAGGGTCTCGCAGATCTTCTGCAGGATTTTCGGTGCGGCTTCTGCCAGCGATGACGCTTCCGCCAACACCCTGGTGACGGCATACTGCGCCACCAGCAGATCCTGGTCGCGTTTCAATTCGGTTACGTCGCGGCCGGTCGCATAGAAAAATCGGCCGTCGGCGGGCGCCGCAGCAGTCCAGACAATCCATCGGTAGGAACCGTCTTTGGCGCGACAACGGTTCCGAAAGCGCATCGTCCTATATCCCTGAAAAACCTTCGTCGCCTCGGCAATCGTCGCCTCCCGATCCTCCGGATGGACGACGTTGATCCAGGGCTGCGTGAGCAGCTCCTCTTTTGTGTAACCGAGCGAGTCTGTCCAGGCCTGGTTAATCCGCGTGAAGTAACCGTCGGTGCCCGCCACACAAATGAGGTCGAGCGCGAGGTCGAGCAATTCTGGCTCTTGATTTTCGGGTCCGGGGGGTTTGATGGGTGACGCAGACATACGTTCTCCGAGGCTGAGCAGTCTACCCCTAAGTTCCTATTTGACGCTACCGGTGCAAGGACATACTATTCTGCGATTCCAGTCGCAATGATCGGGAGGTCCGTTTATGTCCGGGGGAACTCCGGCAGGAAAGAAAGTCCTCATCGCGGATGATGACGCCGCGACTCGTCACGGCATAGCGAAACTCCTGGGGAACGCTGGATTCGAGGTTTCACAAGCGGCCGATGGCTTTGCCGCGCTAAACGCGATGCAGGAAAATCCGTACGACCTCGTATTCCTGGACATCTGGATGCCGCAGCTCTCGGGCCTTGAAGTACTGGCGCGCATCCGTGCCGGTAGCTACCATCCGAAAGTTATCGTGATGACCTCCGACGACACCTCGGAGACTCTGCTGCGCGCCGTCAAAGAACAAGCCTACGATTACCTGAGCAAGCCGTTTCCGCCACGCGATGCCGTGGAAGCCGCGCAACGCGCTCTTTCCGACAACCAGGAACCGGCGATAGAAGTTCTGTCTGCGCGACCGCACTGGGTCGAACTCCTCATCCCGTGCACCCGCGAAGCGGCTGAGCGTATTCAGACCTTCATTATGAAATTGGAGGCTGATCTTCCCGGCGACGAGCGCGAGACAATCGCCTCGTGCTTCCGCGAACTCCTGCTCAACGCCGTCGAGTGGGGCGGTCAACTCGATCCCAACCGCAAGGTACGCATCGCCGCCGTCCGCTCGCCGCGAATGCTAATGTTCCGCATTGCCGACCCCGGACCCGGCTTCTCCTTCGAGGGACTCACCCATGCTGCCGTTGGGCAGCCCGAATCGGAACCTGTCGCCCACATGTCGGTTCGTGAGGAGCGAGGTATTCGCCCCGGAGGATTCGGCATCCTCATGATCAAGGCTTCCGCGGATGAACTCCTCTATAACGAGGCGCAGAATGAAGTTCTGTTCGTGAAGTATCTGGACACGGCACAATCCATGTCTGCCAAGAAAGCCAGCTAACCGCTCCTGCACCCAGCGTTTCGTCGGCTCAGAATTGTCGAGAAAGCTTCCTTGAGCGCCGCCGCAGTGGTTACGCGGTAAGATCCAATTCAACGCATAAGGGAACATTGTGGCCGCATTCGCGATCAGGCACCTCTTTTGTGCTCCGTTCGAACCCTTTCGACATATCGGCCGGTCCTGAGATCAATCCTGACTATCTCTTCCGGACCTATAAACAAAGGAACCTGGATGGAAAGGCCATTCTCCAGGATTGCTTCTTTTCTGCTCGAATCCTGCTGCGAACGCGCGGGAGGTGAAGTACTTGCGACACGACATTCGATCAGATCCGGCAAGACGATATCGATTGGCTCTCCCTCAAAGAACTCGACGGGGAATTCCATTCCGGGTTGGAGAAATTTTTCGGCTGCACCAATGGTGGTCGATGGAAGTTCAACTTGCTCGAAATTGTCCAGACGCTGGAATGTGCAGACCTGGCCGTCGCTATAGAGAAACTCCATCCGGTGCCGCTCAAATTCCAAATCTTCCAACCGCTCCTGTGGGCGAAAGTTCTGTTCCCACAGTCGGCCACTCTTCACATTCCTTACCTTGGTCCGAACCAAGCCCCCCATCTTGGCGGCGCCGGCCTTGGCTTCGACCTCTAAGACTTTGAACGGCTGACCATCAATCCGAAGTGCCATCCCTACCCGCAGATCAGATGCTATGACCATAACCCCCCTCAGGAGCGCTTGAATGGTACAAACCTGCGCTCCTCGCAGCAGACTGATCAACGCTGTT
This sequence comes from Terriglobia bacterium, assembly GCA_032252755.1. Lineage (NCBI taxonomy): Bacteria > Pseudomonadati > Acidobacteriota > Terriglobia > Terriglobia bacterium. The sequence continues at coordinate 29,783 of JAVUPY010000028.1, read as the reverse complement.
ACCCGAGGCGCGGTCACTCCTCATAGCACGGCCCGCCTTCATGGCCCGTTCTCTGGTGTGACGTAATAGTTTGCGAGAGCCGGGCGTATGCCTGCTCCAGCTTCTTACGTTCTTGCTCGCTCAGGTACGGTTTCTCAAGTTCTGTAATGATGTCGTCCAGCTGTCCTTCGAGTTTTTCCAGCTCGGCGCAGATCATTTTCGACCTCCATCGCCGCGTCGTGCACGGCGCAACTCCCTGTAACCGAGGCCGAGTCCCTGAAGCATGGCAAACAGCTGTTGGTTCAGGCTCCAACTCTGGCGAGGAGTTCTTTCTTGCCCATGCCAAGAATTCCGTGCTTCTCGCCAATTTTCTTGAACGCCTCGATCGCGGTGTCGAGATGATGTTTTTCGTGAGCCGCGGATAATTGCGTACGGATGCGCGCCTGTCCCTTCGCTACTACCGGGAAGAAGAAGCCCACAGCGTAGATTCCCTCGTAAAAGAGATCTCGGGCGAAATCCTGCGCGAGCTTGGCGTCATAAAGCATGACTGGAACGATTGGGCTCTCCCCCTCTTTTAGATCGAAGCCAGCATCTTTCAGCAACCCGCGCCAATACCTGGCGTTCCATTCCAGCTTGTCGCGTCGTTCTGTGCTCGTCGAGATTAACTCCAGCACCTTCAGAGCACCTGCGACAATGACGGGTGCTACCGCATTCGAAAACAGGTATGGCCGGGCTCGCTGCCGGCACATCTCTACCAGTTCTTTCCGTCCGCTGACACATCCACCCGAAGCACCGCCCAGCGCCTTGCCAAGGGTCGTGGTGATGACGTCGATTTTTCCCAGCACTCCGCAGTGTTCATGGGTGCCGCGGCCCGTGCGACCGATGAATCCCGTTGCATGGGAATCGTCGACAAACACCATGGCGTTATACTTCTCCGCCAGCGACACGATTTCAGCAAGTTTGGCGAGATCGCCGTCCATCGAAAACACACCATCCGTGATGACCATCCGGCGGCGCTTGTCCTGGTGCTCCTGGAGTTTCTCTTCCAGGTGATTCATGTCGGAATGCTTGTACGTGTCTTGCATCGCCTTGCACAGGCGCATGCCGTCGACAATGGACGCATGCACGAGTCGATCGGCGATCATTACGTCCTGATCGTTCAGGCACGCTTCGAAGAACCCGGCATTGGCGTCCATGCAGGAAGGGAACAGTAGCGTGTCCTCGGTACCGAGGAAGTCCGTCAACCGATTCTCCAACTGCCGGTGAATGTCCTGGGTCCCGCAGATGAAGCGAACCGAGGACATACCGTAACCTCGACTATCCAGGCCAGCGTGGGCGGCGGCTACTACCGCTGGATGACTCGACAGTCCCAGGTAATTATTTGCGCAGATGTTGATGCACTTGCGCACTGCGGATCCTGCCGGGAATTCGACTTCAATCTCAGAGAACTGCGGCGAATGAATGTACCGTTCTTCCTTGAAGAGACCCGCGGCTTTGATCCCTTCCAATTCCGCCTCGTATGTATTGCGTACGTAATCATTGAAAGCCATGGTGTTCCCTCCGAAGGTCGTGGACCATGGAACTCACTACGCCTCGACTTTCTGTGCTTGCTGAAAACGCCTGACCAGCGTGGCTATGCTCGAAACCGTATCGAAAGCGTCCGGAGTAGCCTCCTCGTCAGGAATTCGAATCGAGTACTTTTTCTCCAAGAATCTCTTCAGCGATACCATCGAAAAAGAATCGACGATTCCGCTGCTGATGATCGGCGTCGTCTCCGTGATCACCCTCTCGTCGCCTTCTTCCAGATATTCCTTAACCACGTAGTCGTGAATCACTGCTTTAAGTTCGTCCATGAGGACCTCTCTTTCCCTCAAATACGTGTGCTGCCTACTCCTCCATCACGGTCGAGAGATCCCCGACCGGTTCGTTGAACTCTTTGCACCGCAAAATCCGGCGCACAATTTTCCCGCTGCGAGTTTTCGGCAAGGACTCGACAAATTCGATCTCCTGCGGCATTGCCAGCGGCGACAGTCGCTTCCGGATGTGGTTCATAATGGCTAGTTCGAGGTCGTCGGACGGCCTGAATCCCCGTTTGAGCGTGACAAACGCCTTCACCACCTCCATGTTTACCGGATCGGGTTTCGCCACGGCAGCGGATTCGGCGACGGAAGGATGTTCCAACAACGCCGATTCGATTTCGAATGGACCAATGAGGTGACCGCCCGTGTTGATTACGTCATCATCGCGTCCCATGAACCAGAAATAACCGTCGCTATCGATCGACGCCCGGTCGCCGCAGAGATACCAGCCATTTTTGAATTTCGCCTTGTATCCGGCTTCGTTCTTCCAATAGCCGCGAATCTGTGAGGGCCAACCCGGACGCAATGCAATCAGACCCGCGATGCCCGTTTCCTGGATCGGTTCAAAAGTTTTGGTGTTGAGAACCGTCGCGGTGATTCCAGGGAATGGCTTGCCCATCGACCCAGGCTTGATAGGCATCCCCGGCAGGTTTGTAATGACGATGCAGCCTGTCTCCGTCTGCCAGAAGGTATCGTGAAACGGTTTTCCGAAAACCTCCTGCGACCAGATCACTGCTTCTGCGTTCAGTGGCTCTCCGACGCTTGCCAGGTGCCGCAGGCTGGACAGATCGTGTTTCTTTACGACGTCGGCACCTTCTTTCATCAGCAAGCGAATGGCTGTCGGTGCCGAATACCAGACAGTCACCCGCTGTCTTTCCATGAAGTCGTACCACTTGTCAGCGTTGAACCCCGCATCGAGAACTACCTGAGTCATGCCATTCGACCACGGACCGATTATTCCGTAGGATGTGCCTGTCACCCATCCCGGGTCCGCGTTGCACCAGTAAATGTCATCGGGACGGAGATCAAGGGCGAGCTTCGACGTCAGATACTGAGAGATGATGGAATAGTGGACGTGCTGGGCCCCTTTCGGCTGTCCGGTAGTGCCGGAGGTGTAATGAAGTACCGACGGGCTTTCGGCAGTCGTTCGATATACCTTGAAATCTTCTACTGCCGGCAGATCGTCCATCGCAAGCGAGCTTTCACCCTGTTGGAGTGAAGAGTCCTCCGTGTCCACCACAATGATTCGCTTCAGGAAAGGAAGCTTCTGCCGGTTTTTCCGAACTTTGTGAAGATGCTTTTTCTGAGTGATGATCGTTTCGGTGCCAGCGTCCTCAAGACGCACGAAAAGAGACTCGTCACCGAAGGCAGAGAATAACGGTTGAGCGATGGCACCTGTCTTGAGAATCCCCAGGAAGCCGATATATAGCTCCGGAACGCGATCCATGAACAGGCACACACGTTCGCGCGGTTGCACGCCCAGTTCTCTCAGAAAGTTTGCAATTACATTCGAGCGAACGCGCAGATCGTCATAGGTGTAGCGTTTCTGTCTGCCCTGGTAGTCCTGCCAGATCAGGGCCGGTTTATTTCCCAATCCCAGTCCACAGAGCCGATCGCTGCACATCCACCCGATGTTGATCGGCTCACCGGGCCTGTAACCCAGTTCGCGTTCGGCCTGGGACCACTCACTCTGCGTAAGGACTTCTTCATCTTTCAGAAGGTCGCGCATAAGTCGCTCATTCCGGCGCCACCGGAAGAGCTTACGACTCAAGCACAACGATGGCGCCACTCAGTCGCGCGTTTGTTGTGACCGCGACTGATGCACGGTGCACACCCAGTCTTTGAGAAAGTAACTGGCTCTGCCCGCACAACCTCACTGTCAAATTCCCCTGTTCGTTCGGGAGAACTTCAACGTCGTGAAAATGCGAGAGATTGGTGTTTTCGATTCCGAGCGCTTTTAACGTCGCTTCTTTGACCGCGAAGAAGGTGGCAAATAGGAGGGCCGGTTTTTTTGAATGAGTACAGAAATGAATCTCGCCAGAACTGAAGACACCTTGCTCCGGTTCCCACTCTGCGCGAGATAGCTCTCGCTCAACCCTGCAGTTCTCCACAACGTCGATGCCCGATCCGATGATCAAATTGCACGACCTTTCAGTACTCAATCGTGCGAAGAACGATACGTGTATCCGGACTTCTGTCCCCGGGATCGGCCTGGGAAAGACGTAAAAATCGCAGGTTCATTATCCCCCGGAAGGCAACTGTTGGGCAGGATAATTTTCAATCGGACTGGTGGCTGAATACGTGTATTGTCACGGAGTTCGCCATCGTCCGGGCGGGCGCTCCTTCTACGGTCCCGGCGCTCGAGAAGCACCCGCATTCTTTGTTGCCGAATTCACCCGAGCGGAGCGACAATTCGCAGAGGGCACTCCTTTTGTCGTCAGCGACCGTCAAGGGCGGCGTAGCGCTTGGCGAAGTGTTCGGTTCCGCTCTTCTTGGGGAATCAACGGCTTTTCGCATAATTGGCGCTCGGCGAAATAGCGTAAGTCTTTGTGCTCCCCCTGAGAACCGCAGGTTCCTTTTTCGCAGGGCTGTCTCCAAGTAATCGGACGTAGTTTCGTAGCTTCTCAACTACCTGTGCATGGTAGAGGTCAGGTGTGCCCTCATCCTGACCGAAGGTAAGGGGGTGAGACGAACTACATGTATCCATTTCAGACACCCGCGACTTTTCGAACCGGTACATTTAATCACAGACGACGTCTGGTGAGTGAAGTGCTCCACAGCGGTGCACACGCCGATATCGTGGAGTCGCTCACTCACGCATTAATGCCTTGCGGAGCGTAGGTGCACCTGTGGGGTTCAGGGAAAAATTACGCGCCGCATGAGCGGGGAGGTGCATCCATTCAGAAAAGTCTTCCGCAACATGCCGGGTTCTTGCGACGAAAGAGGGCATCATGTGCTTCCAACGAATCGTCAGGCAGTCGGCCTGGGTCGTAGTTTTCTTTGTCTGTTCGGATCTCGCGATCGCTCAGCAAGCGGCGAACGGAGACGGCACGAAGGAAGGGGAAACCGTACGGGGTTTGCAGGAGCAGTTACAAATGACTCAGCGCCAACTTGCGGAAGCGCAAGATAAGCTGCAGCAACTGAGCGCGGTGGTTGAGCAACTGCAGCACCAGGTGAATGAAATTAGCGCGCGACACGCGGGGAGTGCCGTGGCCGAGAACTCCGGCGTCCAGCAAGAATCGCGCCCGGCGAAGATTACGGAAGACGAGTGGCAATTGCTGAATGCCCAAGTGCAGGAGCAACAGCAGACGAAGGTCGGGAGTGCCTCGAAATTCCGGCTGAAACTCTCAGGCATGCTTTTGCTGAATGTCTTTGGGAATTCGGGAGTTGTTGATGAAATCGACTTACCGCGGGTCGCGTACGAGCAACCGCCAGCGGCATCGGATGGCTCGTTCGGGGCATCGTTGCGACAGTCGATTTTCTCCCTGACGGGGTATGGGCCAGACATCGGAGGTGCTCACACCTCGGCAGATCTCCAGGTCGACTTTTTCGGCGGCATTCCGGAGAGCTATTCCGGGTACAGCAGCGGCATAGCCCGCCTGCGCGTGGCTCGAATGCGAATGGATTGGGAACACACGTCCATAAGCGGCGGCCTTGATTACTTGTTCTTCTCTCCGAATTCTCCCACCAGCTATGCGACTGTAGCCGAGCCTGCGCTGGCCTCGGCTGGAAATCTCTGGACATGGACGCCGACTCTGCGGGTCGAACAGAGGGTAAACCTCGCGAATGTCCTGTGGAAGTTCGAGGGCGGCATCCTCGACTACTCGGGATATACCGGCTACTACTCCGACAGTCGGTATGCCACACCGGGGGAGAGTTCGAAACAGCCCGCTTATGCTGTTCGTATTTCCGGAAACGGGTATAACGAAGACCATCCAGTTTCCTTCGGAATCGCAGGGGTGATTACGCCACAGCGCTATCCCGGGGGAAACTCCGTCACCGGCTGGGGCGGACTGTTCGATTGGAAGACCCCTTTGGCGCCTCACTTTGAGCTTTCGGGTGAATTCTTTGCGGGCAAGGGATTGGGCGGATTCGGTGGCCTTGGCTTACCAAGAGTGCAGAATAACGGCTATACGTATCTGGCCACGACGGCACCTGCCTTGGCCAGGTTGAGGTCAGTGGGAGGATGGTCCCAGCTGAAGTATCGAGTCAATGAGCGCAGCGAATTCAATGTTGCGGCGGGATATGGCGGGTTCGATTCGCTGGGGTTGCGGAATGCCGCTGCCTTCGATCCGAATCTGGAGGCCATAGCGGCAAAGAATGAATCATTACTGGTGAATTACGTTCTTAAACCGCGGTCTGACCTGGTGTTTTCGCTCGAATATCGGCACCTGAAGACGACTCAGGCTGCGGACGAACCATACTCGGCGAATCACATGGGTGCTTCTGCCGGATTCATTTTTTAAACATGAAGACTTTCCTTCACTTCGGGTTAGCTGTTCTGATCAGTGCCAATGCGCTGGCGCAGCGTCCAAAGGTCGGCCACAGCCTGGAACTGGAGGTGAAGCTTGCGTACGCTGGCCGCCAGCGGGCTCCCAAGGACATGAGCAAGTCCGTAGCATGGCTGGTACCTGTCAGTTCGAGTTTCAGGGCCGCAACAGCCTCAGACAAGCACTTCAGAATGGCGCAGAAGGACAAGCAATTTGTGCCGAACTTGCTAGTGGTGCCGCTTGGCAGTTACGTCGATTTTCCAAATCTCGACCCGTGGTTTCACAACGTGTTCTCGCTTTACCAGGGAAAGCGGTTTGATCTAGGCCTGTACCAGGCAGGCGGAGAGAAATCGGTACAGTTCGACAAATCGGGTGTTTCTTACCTGTTTTGCAACATTCACCCCCAGATGAGCGCCGTGATCATCGCAGTAAGATCTTGGTGGTACGGAACATCGGACAGCTCTGGGCGGATTAGGATTGCAGACATTCCACCCGGCAAATATGAATTGCACGTTTGGCACGAGGGGGCTACCCAAAAAGCTCTTCAGTCTGCCCAAGATACGCTTGAGATAGCGGGCAATCGAACGCTGAGCCCAGTCATTCTTACCGTGGAAGCGGAATCGCGCCGGCACAAGAATAAATACGGCAAAGACTACGATCCCGATGCGCTTAAGCCGGATTACTGAGGGGAAGCTGATTGTCGCAATCTTGTAACGACGCGGTCAAAGTTTTCCTTCCCCTTCCAATATCCATAGCGGCTGGTTGAACATAGGGGAATTCAGAAGAATTTCAGGGGGATCTCATGGAAACCGTCTTAGTAGTCGAGGATAGCCGGGCCATGCAGCGCACACTCCAACGCTTGTTCCTGGCTGACGCTCTTGATGTGCAAATCGCTTCCGACGGTGTCGCTGGGTTGGAGGCATTTCGGCGTCAAGCGCCATCGGTCGTGGTGCTCGATCTCAAACTCCCCGGGATCTCGGGAAAAGAACTCTGCCGCGAATTCAAGAACCTGAACAGTTCCGTCCCGATCGTGGTGCTTAGCGCCAATTCCGAAGTCGAAGACAAGGTTCTGCTGCTCGAACTGGGAGCCGACGACTATGTGACCAAACCTTTCAGTCCACGCGAACTACTTGCGCGTGTGCGGAGAGCAATGCGGCGAGGCTCCGAAACACCCGCGAACGCGCAACCGGGAAAGGCACGCGAAACGTTCTCTTTCGGTGATGTACGAATCGACTTCACAAGCATGGAAGTTATGCGGGCTGGGCGCCCGGTTACGATGACGGCGCAGGAGTTCAAGGTGGTCCGCTTCTTCTCAAAGTCGCCGGGGCGAGTCATATCGAGGGACGAACTGCTGAATGAGGTTTGGGGATATCAGAACTATCCTTCGACTCGAACGGTAGATAACCACATCCTTCGTTTGCGTCACAAACTAGAACCGGATCCGGCTAACCCGCGGTATTTTCTGACGCTGCATGGGTTAGGGTACAAATTCGTTCCCAACGGAGTGGCTTCTCCATTGCAAGATTGAGCGTTGCCATGGTGAGTAAGGTCATGATGCACCTGCGTCTCCGAACACAAGTATTGATTGCGACGCTGCTGCTGATTGCCGCGCTCACCACCGGAGTCCTGCTGATCGTCCGCTACACCGTTCGTGCACAAGTAGAGCAACAGGTTCAGGACGGAATCGCCGCCTCCATCACAGCATTTAAGAGCGTGCAACGACAGCGCGAAGCGCAACTCTCGCGTTCTGCTGCATTGCTTGCCGAGTTGCCAACCCTGAAGGCCCTGATGACGACAGACGCACCGACTATCCAGGATGGAGCGGCCCCCTTCTTTCGGCTCTCGCTCAGTGACCTGATGGTGCTCTCTGATAACCAGGGTAAAGTTATGGCTCTGCATGTGTCGCGACCGGGATGGTCAAGGGCGGCTTCCGAGCGGCACTTGGAGGCGGCCCTCCGAGATGATGCGTCAGCGAGTTGGTGGTATGACAATGGGCTCCTGTACTGGGTGTTCATTCGACCGATTACTGCCGGATCGGGTCCAAACGAAAAACAACTTGGCCTGATCGCTTCGGGATACCAGGTCGACGACAGTTTTGCTGATCAGCTCGCACGTGGTGCGGGCGGCCAGATTGCTCTTGCGACGAATGGGAATGTTATTGCGAGTACTCTCTCGGCGGAAGAACAGCAGGCTTTGCAGGTGCACCTCAGGTTAGCGAAAACTTCGGACATTGGTAGCGAAGAAATAAGACTCGGGAACGCGCAGTACGAGATGGCGTCTGTCCTGGTTCAGGAGAGCTTGCCCACGCCGGTGCGATGCTATGTCCTGCTTCCACTTGCCACATCAAACGCATTCCTGCAACACCTCAACCGGACCATCTTCGCGCTTGGCGCCGCCGCAATCCTGTTTGCGGCGATCGTCTTTTCGCTTATCTCACGCGCCGTAACTCGTCCTCTGGATAATCTGGTCGCGGGAGTTCGCGCACTAGCTGCAGGTGACTACGCTTATTCGATCAAGCCCGAGGGCAGCACTGAGATCGCTGAACTTGGCAACGCTTTTGCAAATATGAGAACGCAGCTGCTGGAATCGCAGAAGCATCGTATTCAGGCCGAGCGGATCGCGGCGCTTGGCCGCACTGCTAGTTCCATTTCTCACGATCTGCGCCATTACCTGTCGGCCGTTGTTGCCAATGCTGAGTTCCTTTATGAAGCCGGCGCAAATTCGGCGGATCGCGAGGAGATATACCAGGAGATCAAGACGGCATCCGACCAGATGACCGACCTTATTGATTCTCTGCGCGAACTCTCGCGCGAGGACGGCACGATAACGCCAGTTTTTGGGCAGCTAGATGACGTCGTCCGGCGTGCAGTAGACGCCGTAAATGCTAGACAGGAATTCCGAGCCTGTACGATTTATATACGACCTGAAGGAGACATGGAGGGATCCTTCGACCCTCGCAAACTCGAACGCGTTTTCTTTAACCTTGCACTGAATGCTTGTGAAGCGACGGTGGGGCAAAGGGGCGACATCCTCTTCGAGATTAAGGGAGACAAGACTCACTTTGATATCCGGGTGACGGATAACGGTCACGGCATACCTGCAGCCGTCCGGCAGACCCTCTTCGATCCTTTCGTCAGTTCAGGAAAGGTGAACGGCACAGGTCTTGGGCTGGCAATCGTCAACAAGATTGTGCACGACCATGGCGGAGAAGTGCGAGTAGAGAAGACGTCAGAAGCAGGAACCGTCATTCATGTTCACTTGCCCCGGTTTGTGCCCCTCCAGTCGGAAGCGCAATGCGCCCTCGCGTGACCTTCGGTCCAAAGCTGCGAACTGTACACCACATTACAAATATTGATCCGAGTTGCAAACTCGACGGGAATTGTTCACCGCGCGGTTACGTTTTGGTGACAACTGCACCGAAGTTACACGTTAAGTTCGTTTCCATCGCACGACGGCAGAGTCGAGGAACTCGAAAACCCGGCTCGGATTCCGATCACGACTCTGCCGTTTCCGATACCGCGAATGAAACAAATTCTCCAAACCGTATTTTTCCTGCTGACGCTTGGTGTTGGAATGACGCTCGCACAGTCGGGCGTGCCGATCATTTCCGGTGGAGCCGGGCTTATCAGCACGACGGATGGCGGGCAGAATTTCTTTCAGCCAGTGATCGCACCAGTCGTCGTGGCGCCTCTTAGTTCCCGTCTTCTACTGGAGTCGCGCTTCGATTTGCGTGAGTTCATTGCTAAAGACGTAAATGGCAACTACGATGCGACCGGTTTCACCGCAGTCGACTATCTGCAACTCGACTTCCGTGTAGCGCCACGCCTTACCGTCTCCGTCGGCCGCTTTCTCAGTCCCTTCAACATGTACTCCGAACGCGTGAGCGCGGTCTGGATCCACAATTTCCAGGAAGCGCCGCTGATTTTTCCGATAGGCACGCGCACCGCGGGTTCCAATGACGGCGTCATGTTGCGCGGTGCCGCGATTTCCACGCCTGATTGGCAACTTAATTACACCGCCTACTACTCCGCGAATAGCTCGGTTGACAAGTTCGAGTCCGGGCGCGCCGCGGGTGGCCGCGCCGGACTGTTCATTACGAAACCGCGGCTGGAGATCGGCGCTTCATACCAGCGGTTTCTGCAGGATCAACATTACAACGCTACTGGCGCATATCTATCCTGGCAGCCGCCTCAAGTCCCAGTCGAGGTCCGCTCTGAGTATGCGCATTCTCCCGCTGGCCTCGGTTACTGGGTCGAGGGTGCATTTCGATTCGTCAACGCCCCGGTGAACTCCTCGTTAATCGCGCGACTGGAACCCGTTCTGCGGATCCAGCAGTTCTGGCGTAGTTCGTTCCTGCCACAAGACCTGCTCCCCCGCGGCGATGCGCGCCAAGCGGACGTCGGGGTGAACTATTACTTGCCGCGAAATGTGCGTGTAAATGCTAGTTACGGACGTTTTCTGAACTCGATCGGTGCTGATCGTAACGACTGGAATATCGCGGTGAGCTACCGGTTCCTGTTTCCAGTTTTCCCGGGACAATCCAAATGAAGAATAGATCTACGTCAGTTTTCACACTAGCACTTGCCGCCTTGCTCGGCACTGCACTTGCGGTGCAGCCGTCGGCCGGTTCCGCACCACAAGCGTCAGCGAGGCGCGATTCCGCGAAAGGCAGAAATCAAGGCGGCATCGCCGGTGCTGAGCTATTCGCCATCCACTGCGGCCGCTGTCATCAGCCGCCAGATGATCTCTCGCCGCGGGTTATTCCGGCAGTGCTAGCGCACATGCGGACTCGCGCCATGCTTAGCCACCACGATGAACAGGAACTTCTTAAGTTCCTCGCAGCGCAATAAATCAGGCCAAGGAGACTCTGTGAAGGTTGCCGAAGCAATTCTTTTGTTTCTTATTGGGATCGTCAGCACGGGCGCAGTTGCGCGAACTTCTCAACCTGCTACTGAGCGCATCGAAATCGTTGCAAAACGCTATGCCTATGAACCTGCCGAGATCACCGTTCACAAAGGGCAACCGGTCACGCTGGAACTTACCAGCGCGGACGTTACGCATGGGCTCGCCGTGAAGGAACTCGGCATCAAGACAGAGATCAAGAAGGGAAAAACTGCGGAGGTGACGTTTACACCGGAAACCGCGGGTACTTTCATTGGTAAGTGCTCGCACTTCTGCGGCATGGGCCACGGCCGGATGAAATTTAAGATTCATGTAATTGAATAATTATGCGTTCTCTCAACCTACTGTTACCGCTCGCGTTCGCTGTGATGCTCGCGGGCTGCAAGGCCACACCGCCGGGGAAAGTGGAAACCTCGGTCATGACGCGCGCCAAGAAGTGGTTCGTTGGAAATCGCAAGGCTAAGAACCCGTTCCCGGCGACCGCAGAAAACATCGCACAGGGCCGTGAGAATTTCTCATATTACTGCGCCGCCTGCCACGGGCTGGATGGCCAGAACACCGGCGTCCCATTCGCGGAGCACATGTCGCCGCCTGTCCCAAAACTGAACTCGCCTTCTGTGCAAGGTTATTCGGACGGCCAATTGAAGTGGATCATCGACAACGGAATCTTTCCTTCTGGCATGCCAGCGTCGAAGGGGGTTCTTAATAATGACGAGATCTGGTCCATTGTGGTCTATATCCGCCACTTGCCCAATGCCGGAAGTCTGGGTGAGCCTGCTATGTACAGTGGCGAGACCTGTCAGAAGGACGAACGTCCGGCCGGGAATTAGCTCTTCCTCGGTGTTTCAGTCTAGTTGTGCGCCGACCATTTCAGTGACTGCCACACATAGTCCATGTGTCTGCGGACCCGCTCCATCAGGAATCGCGGTCCCGTGTGTCCCGATGCTTGCAGCTTCCTGATTGCCTTCCGATAGCGAGCGGCGCGATAACTCCACCAAGTTAATGTCGAATCGGCGAACTCGCGCTGTAGCAGTAGACCCGTTTTGCTGGCATGCGCGAAGTCGCTGAGCATCCACAAGTCCGCATGTTCCCTGATCCACGACATTTGCCGAACCGGGAGAGGCTGAATCCAAGTTTCCTGGATGATCGCGGGAAACTTTGTTCCAAACGCATTTGTGACGAGTACGCAAACAACGCCGCAGGCCCTGCGAGCGTTATCGTCATAGAGCAACGAATCCGTCGTATGCCACAGCTCATCGTTGTTCTCAAATCGCTCGACGAATCGCGCAATTTCGTAAAGCCATGCCACTCTTGCCCAGGAAGAGGTGTGACGGAACACATGCAGAACCTGTGTAAGGAATCGGTGTGGCAGGTGGAGGGCAGGGAAGCGCACCCCAGCAATCTCTCGCCATTCGATGTGTTCTGCCCAGTCGCGGCCCACTTCGAGCGAAACGCCGCAATGCGCCTGGTAAAAATCAGTGTGAACCTCAATGTGCTGGTGACGCGGAGGGTCGTAGATGAAGTCCTGTGGGGACGGCATGTGTTCGGACCGAAGGGCGAAACAAATTTCTCCTGAACCTTCGCCTGCTTCCAGTTTGTATCCAAGCGATCCAAGGCACTCGGTTGCCGGAGCAAGCGCCGTTGATGAGATCAGCAGGTCAATATCCGATTGATGTCGCAACCAGGGTTCGGGACAGAACTCAGGACGTAATGTGAATCCCTTCACAACCGCATATTCGATTCCGACGGATTGCAGGGCAGTATTCACCCGCTCAAACTCACGGAGCAGGACCGAAGTTCGGCGTCGGTTCGCTTCCGTCCGCTGGTACAGCGCTTGGCGAAGATCTACATCGATTTGCTGGAAGAGTTCATGTTCTGCCAACCGTTGGACCAAGTAGATCGCCATTCCGCTCTCGTCGAGCCAACGTAGTAGCTGAGTGCGTTCAATACTCGTGGTAATCCTCAGAAACTCACCGAGATCGGGCTTCGGTTTAAAGCACGCCAGCACGGCGCGTCGTTGCTGAATCACATCGGCTGTCATTGCATTCCCGCCATTACGGCCATGAGCGCGGGGACGATTACGGCGGACCATGAGCCGTCCAGGAGCTCGGCAGCGACGAACCCGATTATTTCCCGGTTCTCGCGATCAACTGTGATGAGGCAGCCGCGACCGAAGCTGAGGAAGACTGTGTCGCTTGTTTCTGTTGAGATCCCCTCGCCTGACTCCGGCGGGAGTTCGGAGTCGCAAAGGATCGTACATTTCATCTTGCTGGTGCCGCCATCACACACGACCGCAGTGTTTCCGAGCGCCGTAGCGAGCCGCGGTTCATTCGTTATGAAATGCAAATGCCAATCGGCGCTACGAAGGCAGAGTTCGTTCGGCAAGTGTACGAAGCGCCGTAACAAATCGGGCGGGCTAGATAGCTGAAGCACTGGCGCGTTCGACATGGTAGATGTCCTCAAAAAACTGTCGTAGAATCCTCGCGCCTTCGCGCGGAGGTCCGGCATATTGAAAGTGCCAACAATCCCGATCGGTAACGGAATGAATGATGTGCTTACGGCGTTCGGCAGCGTGGGCAAACTCCGGGGGCAACGGTTCCGCGCTGTGTTCGAAGAACTCCCTCGCCACGGTGCGTTCCAGCGGGGCAATTCTGCTTTGTCCATCGGACCGCTCCAAGAAAACGATGCACTCGGGCGCGCAGCGCTCTGCGACCTCTATGCGCAGCTTCCCCGCATCTATCTCGAAGGCCAGTTCTCCGTTGAGAGAAAGCCGCGGCTCCTCCGTTCGCAGCTCATCGAAATATTGCGCAGCATCGGGCATTAGTTTCAGCGGCACTCCCAAGCCGTGAGCGGTCACATACCCGTCCGCTTCGGCGGCATAGATCCAGTCATCAGAAACCAGCGCCATATCTTCCGTCGCTAAGGCCGTCGCTAATGTCGACTTGCCAGCACCGGAGACTCCTGCAAGCAGCAATCCGTGGCCGTTTATCTCGAGGCAGGCGCTGTGCATCGGTGAAAGTCCGAGCATCGGTCCCAGAACTCCCATCGCGATAGGAATCAGGACTGTGGTCCAAAATGCAACGTCCTGTGCGGTTTCATCCGATACCGCAGCGAAGACGCGACGCTCTCGCAGATCGAAAACGAACGACTCAACACTGTGGAAGGTTGCGAACACGTATCGTCCGCGCCCACGGAATTGAGGAAGAGCCGAATGTCTTCGTAGTCCGCGGTCGACCAGTACGGCGACTTCGAACTCGTGTTCGAGTGTGGGTTCTTTGGGCGTACTCCATTTCCCCAAGGAAGAAACTACTTTGGCGGAGTTCGTGCGTACTACTGATCTGCATCCTGCAACGACCAGTTGTGCACGGATCGGAAGCGCGTCGTTGTCGAGTGAGAACCGTCGCATCCTCTGCAATGTATCGCGAAACTGGTGGTACTAACCGTCGCCGCGAACAAATGACAGCGGAGATACATTGCTGTGACAACCGGGCAATCGCTTCGACCGTATCGTCTCTCTCGTGGAGACAAGAGGCATGTCCCGCAAAGTCGTCTTCTTCTTTCCCTCATTCGCCAGCACCGAGGCGACGGCGCCCCTGGGAATTCTTGCCGTTGCCACCCCACTGCTGCGAGCCGGTTATGAAGTGGTGCTCATCGACTCCACCATCACTCCGAATTTTCAGAAGCGCGTTGTTGAAGAAGTCAAAGACGCGATCTGTCTTGGGATCTCGCTCGTCACCGGACCTATGATTCGCGAGACCGTCGCCATAGCCCGCGCAGTGAAGGAGTGGAACCCAGAGTTCCCGATCATCCTCGGCGGTTGGCATCCATCCCTGCTGCCGCGTCAGACACTAGAGGCGCCTTACATCGACTACGTGGTTCGTGGGCAGGGCGAAGAGTCGCTACTCGAACTTGTGCAGCACGTAGAGTCGCGCTCCGCGGTCGATCTCATCAGCGGCATCGGTTTCAAGCGGGAAGGCAGGCTGATCCTCACGCCTGAGAGGCCCTTGCGCGCGCTCGCCGAGATGCCCCCCAAGGCATACCAGATCGCAGACTTTGACGCCTACGAGCGCAGTTGCGGACGCCGCTGGGCGATGTACACCTCGAGCCTCGCTTGCCCTTTCAATTGTTCGTATTGCACGAACGCTGGTGTCTACGGCCGCAAGTGGAACGCTCTCTCGCCCGAACAGTTCGTCGAAGAAACCGTCGACCTGACCCGCCGTTACAATCTCGAACTGCTTTGGGTGGTTGACGACAACTTCCTCGTCGACCTCGATCGCGCTCGTCACATCGGCGAAGGACTGGTCCGCGCCGGTGCTAACTTCAAGTGGAGCATCCAGGCGACCACTAACCTCACTGCGCGACTCAGCAGGGAAGACCTGAAGTTGTTGCGCCGCAGCGGCCTCCAGCAGATCTGCCAGGGCGTCGACTCTGGCTCGCCGAAGATCCTGAAGCTCATGAACAAGGAGTTCCAGGACTTCGATTCCATTTACGAAAGCGCTGCGCGCTGTCTCGAAGCCGATATTCGCCCGTCCTTCAACATCATCTTCGCGTTCCCCGGCGAAGGTCGCGAAGAGTGCCGCCAGACTGTCGACTTCATGATGGACGTCTGCCGCCGCTTTCCCGGCGCCGAATTCTGGACCAACATTTTCACTCCATATCCGGGCGCACCGATCCTCGAACACGCCGACGAAATCGGCATTCAACTTCCTGCATCGCTGGAAGGCTGGGCCGACTTCTTCCCCCGCTACACCGTTCTCCCGTGGCTCAACGGGCGCGAGCATCGCCGCCTGCAGGTGATGCGCGACTATCTCCGCATCGCCTTCGATCGAATCCCAATTGCCGCCGACACCCGCGACCGTGTCACGCGCCTCGCGCAAAAAGCCATTTCGCTCCCAGCGCGCTGGCGCCTCGATCACGATTTTTACGAATTTCCTGTCGAGCTCTGGCTCAACGACAAGCTCAAGCAGCGCACGGCGGCGCTCAAGCCCGCCGTCGACGCCAAGCGGCTCGAACCCGCCAAGGTGCAAACCGCATGCGGATGAAAGGCAAAGTCGTCCTCTTCTATCCCGCATACGACGGACCGCCACTGAGCGCACCTCTCTGCCTGCTCTCGCTGGCATCGCCTCTGCTGCAAGCCGGCTTCGAAGTGGTCCTTATCGATGCCGTCATCGATCCAAACGCCGAAGCCCGCGTACTGAAGGAATCCGCCGGCGCACTTTGTCTCGGTATCTCCGTGCTCACCGGCCCCATGATCCTCGGCGCCATCCGCGTCGCGCAATCGATGAAGAAGTTACACCCCTCGGTCCCTGTGATCTTTGGCGGCTGGCATCCGAGCCTGCTTCCCACGCAGACCTTGCAGGAGCGCTTTGTTGATTACGTCGTCCGCGGCCAGGGTGACCTGACGCTGCTCGAAATCGCGGAGCGCCTCGCCGAACATCGCGACATCGCCGACGTCGCCAGCGTCTCCTCCAAGCCCGCTGGGATGATTCAGCACGCACCCGAGCGCCGCCTGACGTGGATCGAGGATCTCCCGCTGCCCGCATTTCATCTCGCCGACCACGACTCCTACGAGCGCGTCAGCGGCATCCGTAAACTCGCTTACGCTACCAGCGTCGGCTGCCCCTACGCATGCAATTACTGCACTGACATGGTTTTCTACAAGCGCCGCTTCAACGCCTTGGAGTCCGACCGCGTCGTCGCCGAAGTCACCGACCTCGTTCCGCGCTATCGCGCCGAAGAGGTCGCCATGCTCGACTCCAACTTTCCCGTTGACCTCCATCGCGCTCTTCGCATCGCCCGCGGCTTCGTCGACTCGAAACTCAAATTCCGCTGGACGTTCCAAGCCTCGACTGACTTTCTCTGCCGCATGAGCGAAGACGAGGTCCGTCTTCTCGGCGAGAGCGGCGTCACCCACATGGGCTTCGGCACGGAATCGACTTCCGCTCCCGTGCTCAAGCTGATGAACAAGCGGCACCAGCGTGTCGACGAGATGTACGAGACCGCTCGCAAAGCGATGCTCGGCGGCATTCATGTCACATTTAATTTGATCTTCGGCTATCCCGGTGAAACCGAGGCCGACCGCATTGAGACGCTAAAGACTATGGGCGACATTGCCCGCCTCTACTGGAACGTGAGCTTTTCGCCGAACATTTTCACGCCGTATCCCGGCATTCCCATCTGGCCGCAGCTTCGCGAGCTAGGCGTCCACGAGCCGCAGTCGCTGCGGGAATGGGTGGAATTGCCGCTGGGTAAAAACGTTCTTCCGTGGCTACAAGGAGAGGAACTCCAGCGCCTTCGCCGCGCGCTCGAGTATTTCCTGCTGAACAATCAGATTCGCAAAGCCACGCTCGAGTACCCGCTGCTGCGGCGAGGACTGCGCCGCATGCTGGGCGTTCCACTGCGCTGGCGCGTTCGTTCGAACCGTTACTCGTTTCCATGGGAGCTGTGGCTCGCCCGTAAAGCTGAGCGATTCACTACAAGACGTTCTCTCGTGACGGGCCAACCGCTCAGCGAAAGCATTGCCGACGTTTGCTAATGAGGTGAACACGTGACCGATGTCCTGCTGACACATTCGTACCACTTACCGTTCGACCGTAAGCAGGCTCGAAAAATGCAGCCATACCCACCGCTCGGTACCCTCTACGCCGCGGCCCTGCTGCGTCAATCCGGGCTCTCCGTTGGGCTCTTCGATCCCATGCTCACTTCGCCCGACGGATTCGCCGAAGCACTTGAACAGCATCGTCCCGCCATCGTCGCCGTCTACGAAGACGATTTCAACTTCCTCTCCAAAATGTGCCTCACCCGCATGCGCGAGGTCGCGTTCGAAATGGCTGAGGAGGCCCGCTCCTTCGGCGCTCGGGTTGTCGTTCACGGCTCAGACGCGACGGACCATACTCTCGAATTCCTCTCGCACGGTTTCGAATATGCACTCATCGGCGAAGCCGAGCACACACTGCTCCAAACTTCCCTGGCGATACTTGCCGGCCAACGAGTGGAGTCAGTTGCCGGAATTGCGTTCCTTGACTCCAGCGGGACTCACGTCCACCGAACCGAGCCGCGTCAGGCTCTTCGATATCCATCGCCTCTTCCGCCGCCCGCGCGCGATCTCGTTGACCACGATCTCTATCGCGACGCATGGCTCCGCGCTCACGGACGTTTCTCGCTCAATGCGATTTCCAGTCGCGGGTGTCCTTTCCGCTGTAACTGGTGCGCAAAACCCATCTTCGGGGACAACTTCCGCGTGAATCCGCCGGCCCAAGTCGCCGATGAGATGCTCGAGCTCCGCGATCGCTATGGCGCCGATCATATCTGGTTCGCCGACGACATCTTCGGTCTCAACCGTCGCTGGGTATCTGCGTTCGCCGATGAAGTGGAGCACCGCCGGGCCCAGGTGCCGTTCAAGATTCAGGCTCGTGCCGACCTTATAACGAGCGAAGTCGCTGTCGCTCTGTCGCGCGCCAGATGTGAGGAAGTGTGGATGGGCGTCGAATCCGGCTCGCAACCCGTGCTCGACGCCATGGAGAAGAGTCTTCGGGTCGAGGACGTCTATATTGCTCGCGAAAACCTGCTCCAAGTTGGCATTCGAGCCTGCTTCTTTCTTCAATTCGGTTATCCCGGAGAGACCTGGTCAGATATTCGTAAAACCGTCGACCTGGTTCGCCGTACCCGTCCCGACGACATCGGTGTGTCGCTCTCGTACCCATTGCCCAACACGCGCTTCTACCAGCGTGTCCGAGATCAACTCGGCACAAAGCGCAATTGGAATGACAGCGACGACCTCTGCGTAATGTTCAAAGGCGCCTATACCGACGACTTCTACCGTCTCATTCGCGATGCCCTCCACCTCGAAGTCGAAGGCTGGTCCGGCGAAACCGAATCCGCAAACCGCGCAGAGTCGCTCTGGAACGAAATCGAGCGCCGGGAGCAACTGAGCCGGAACCACGATGCCACCGAACTTCCAGCGTTTCACTCCCCAGGTGACGTCTTCGTGTCTTTGAATGCGCTCTCCACGGAGGCTGGAGACTAATGTCCGATCTCGTCCTCACCCACGGCTATTTCCTTCGCGAAGATCCGAAGGAATTGCAGATCATGAAGCCCTACGTCCCACTGGGCATTCTCTACATCTGCTCGCATCTGCGCGCACGGGGCTTCGACGTCGAGGTCTTTGACACAACTTTCTCCACGCGCCTCGACCTCTTCTCGTATCTCTTGAGCGAGCGTCCCAGCGTCCTCGGCATCTACGCCAACCTCATGACGCGCCGCAACGTCATCGAGATCCTCCGTGTCGCCCGAAGCGCCGGCTGGAAAACGATCGTGGGCGGCCCCGAACCCGGCGCTTATGTTGATGAATACCTCGACGCGGGAGCCGACGTAGTCGTCCTCGGCGAGGGAGAACTCACGGTTGAAGAGTTGCTATCAGCGTTCGAAAACAACTCGGATTGTTCCAATGTCGCGGGAATCGTCTATCGTGACTCGACCGGCCAAACCCATCGCACGCTTCCACGTGTACAGATCCGCAACCTGGACGCACAGCCCTGGCCTGCACGCGAAGCCGTCGACGTCGACCGCTACGTCTCCACCTGGCGCAACGCTCACGGCAAAGGCTCGGTTTCATTTATCACTGCTCGGGGATGCCCATACAAATGCCGATGGTGCAGTCACCAGGTTTTCGGTCAGACTCATCGTCGCCGCAATCCCAAGCTTGTCGTCGACGAAGTCGAATGGCTTTTGCGTCGCTATAACCCCGATATGGTCTGGGTGGCTGACGATGTTTTCACGATTCATTATGGCTGGCTGCGCGACTACGCGGCCGAAATGCGCCGCCGCTCTCTGCGCATTCCATTCGAGTGCATCACGCGCGCAGACCGCATGAACGAGGAAGTTGTGGACCTGCTCGCAGAACTCGGCTGCTTCCGCGTCTGGATCGGCTCCGAAAGCGGTTCGC
This sequence comes from Terriglobia bacterium, assembly GCA_032252755.1. NCBI lineage: Bacteria > Pseudomonadati > Acidobacteriota > Terriglobia > Terriglobia bacterium. Next base: position 9,609 of record JAVUPY010000028.1, on the reverse strand, counting down.
AGCGCATTCTTGACGCCATGGAACGCGGCGTTAGCGTCGAACAGGTCCAGCACGGTGTCGAAATGGCCCGCGCACACGGCATTGCCTCAGGCATGTTCCTCATGTGGGGATACCAGGGCGAAGAGATTCCTGACATCGAAGCTACGATCGAGCACGTCAAGCGGTCCGATCCCGATGTCTTTTTTACCACCGTCGCCTATCCCATCAGAGGTACACGCTATTACGCGGACGTCACAAACCAAGTCGTAAAGATCAAGCCGTGGGACGAAAGCTCCGACCGTGACCTCGTAGTATCCGGCCGCCACTCCAAGCGCTTTTATGAATTCGCCGATCGGCTGCTGCACGATGAGGTCGAACTCGCACGTCTTGAACGTCACGGTTATGTGGACGGTACTGGCGCCGAACTCCGTCGTCGCATAGAGATCGCCCGTGCCTCGCTCCACGCCACTGCCATGGAGGTGGAAGTATGAGTACCGCCGTTGTTCATACAATTCCTGCATTCGACGAGATCGCCGAAATCTATGACGAGGTCTTCACTCACTCGCTGGTTGGCACGTCTCAGCGAGGCTCAGTGTGGGAAGAAATCGACGGTCTCTGGAAGCCGGGTGATCGGGTCCTCGAACTCAACTGCGGCACGGGTGAAGACGCTCTGCATCTGGCGGGAAAAGGAATCAGCGTTACCGGGTGTGATGCATCCCCGGCAATGATCGAGGTAGCCAACCAGAAGAAGGCGCGGCGTCGGCCTCGCGTTCCCGTTCGGTTCGTTGTACTGCCAAATGAGTATATTGGCGGGCTCTTGATCGATCGGCGCTTCGATGGGGTATTCTCCAACTTCTCAGGACTCAACTGTGTTGCCGATCTCGCCAACGTCGCACAGCAACTCGCAACACTCCTCCGCCCGGGTGCTGAAGTGGCTCTCGTCTTCTCGACTCCCTTTAGCCTATGGGAATCGTTGTGGTACGGAGTAAGAGGCGATTGGGCAAAAGCGATTCGTCGTTGGAGCGGACACGTCTCTTCAACGATCAGCGGGGTCCCGGTCGAGGTATGGTATCCGCGGGTCTCTGAGATCCGCCAGGCGTTCGCTCCGTGGTTCTGGTACATCAATGTCTCCGGAATCGGTGTCGCAGTCCCGCCATCTTACGTGGAATCGCTGGCGCAAAAGCATAGCCGCATTTTTTCGCTGCTTCGGACTGTAGACCGCCTCATCAATCACCTGCCTCTGTTCCGGGTCATGGGGGATCACATGCTTCTTCGTTTCCGGAGGTCGTCTTGAACGCGCTCCCGAATCTCCGTGCTCAATCAATCGTTGGCGGAAAGCTCGGCAAACTTCGCCTGCGTTGCCCGCGCTGCACGTCCAACCTGGGCGCGGTTGATTACACCAGCACTCCGTTCAACAATGGCATAACCTGCCCGCGGTGCTCCTTCGTTCTCGACCATCAGCGCGGAATCCTGCTTGCGCTTCCGCCAGAGCGCCAAGAGCACTACAAGCGATTCCTGACCGAATACCAAATCGTTCGCGCTGCCGAAGGCAGAGGAAGTAAAGACGCCGCCTATTATCTTGCGCTCCCGTTTCGAGATCTTACGGGGAAGAACCAGTCTCAGTGGAGCATTCGCGCCCAGACTTACCGATACGTCGAACGGGAACTCTTGCCGAAGGTCGCGGGAAATCGTTCAGGTATCACCATCCTCGATCTCGGCGCGGGGAATGGATGGCTCAGCTACCGCCTCTCATTGCTTGGGCATCGTCCGGTTGCGGTCGATCTCCTGATCAATGACAGCGACGGTCTCGGCGCTGCCACGCATTACCTGCAGAAACTCGAGCGCCTCTTCCCCAGGTTCCAGGCAGAACTCGATGCGCTGCCCTTTGAAGGCACCCAGTTCGACTGCGTCATATTTAACGCCTCGTTTCATTACTCCGAGAACTACTCGAAGACACTTGGCGAAGCCATTCGCTGCCTTCGCAAGGGCGGCGTGGTCATCATTGCTGATACGCCCTGGTATTCGAAGGAAGAGAGCGGCCGACAGATGCTCCGCGAGCGCCGCGCCTTTTTTCAGCAACAGTACGGGTTTCCCTCTGACGCGCTCGCCAGCCGCGAATACCTTACCGACCGTCGATTACGTGACATGGAAAAGTTATTCGGAATCCGCTGGCAGACTCACCAACCAAGTTATGGCCTCCGTTGGGCCCTACGTCCGACCCTTGCAAGACTCCAGGGCAAACGTGAGCCATCCAGCTTTCGAATCTACGTTGCTCGCATGGTGAATGCATGATCGTTCTCTTCAATCCGCGCTCTACGAAGCCCCGCAACCGTCGCTTCCCGCTGTCGGTGCTTGCGCTCGCTGCCGTGCTCGAAGGCCGCGAGGAATATGCCATTGTCGACGGCAACGTCGATCACGACCCGGTCGCGACAATTGTCGATCTCATAGACCGTAACCGTGTCGAACTTCTAGGTGTCACGGTCATGCCCGGCCCTCAAATGGCTTCAGCAATGGAGAATTGTCGCGAGATCCGGTCCTTACGTCCCACGGTTGCCATCGCTTGGGGAGGCTACTTTCCATCGATCTACGCAGACGCGGCGCTCAATGCAAAGTACGTAGACTACGCCGTGCGAGGCCAGGGAGAAGACACGCTTCTCGAATTGCTCGATGCCCTTCGTGGGAAAGGTAAACCCGACGACATCAAGGGCCTCTCGTATCGCGACATCTTCGGCCTGCATCGCCACAACCCAGAACGCCTAATGAAAGCACCGGACGCGTTCCCGGTGATGCCATTTCACGCGATTCCGGTGGAGAAATACCTTCGTCCATCGTTCTTCGGGCGCCGTACTGCCGCCCACCAAGCTAGCATCGGTTGTCCCTTCAAGTGCAGCTTCTGCGGAGTACACGCTGCGTACGGAAACCGCGAAAAGATGGAGAGTCCAGCGCGCACCGAAGCCGTCCTGCGGCACCTCGCGAAGAACCACGGCACCGACTCCGTCCAGTTCTATGATATGAATTTCTTTCTACGTGAGGACCACACGCGTGATCTCTGCAATCGCCTTGCACCGCTCAATCTACGCTGGTGGTGTGAAGGCCGCATCGACACCGTCGTAGGCTATTCCGACTCGACGCTCGAATCCATCCGTCGCGCCGGTTGTGCCATGATCTTTTTCGGCGCTGAATCTGGGTCCGACTGGGCCCTCAAAGAGATGCAGAAAGGAATTACGACCGCCCAGACACTCGAACTCGCCGAGCGCATCCGCTACTTTGGAATCATTCCCGAATTCTCTTTCGTGATCGGCAATCCGCGCGACCCCGAGCGCGACACCGCTGAGACGCTTGCGTTCATTCGAAAGATCAAGCGTATCAATCCAGAATCCGAGATCATCATTTACCACTACACGCCCGTCCCGCAGCGCGAGGCGATGTACGGCGATGTCGACGGGCGCATCGAATTTCCGACGACCCCCGAAGAATGGGCGACGAAGAAGTGGATGGACTTCACGGTCCGCATCGATCCCAATACACCCTGGCTCAAGCGTAAAACCAAGAAGCTCATTGACAATTTCGAAACTGTCGTCGGCGCACGCTGGCCTACGGTGCAGGATATCCGCGCTCCGCGCTGGGGCCGCGCCATGCTCAGGAGCCTCAGTTCATGGCGGTACGCCACAAAGATGTATTCACACCCCGACGAAATTCGCTGGGCCCAGCGATTCATCGAATTGCGCAAGCCGAAGGAGGAGAGCCTGTAAAATGGCCGACTCCGCCACAGGTTCATTGTCATCGCTTGAGGCCTACGCACTCTGGGCGCAGGTTTACGACGAGCAGCCGAACCCGATGCTCTCTCTAGAAGAACGTGTGCTCAGTGCGCTGCTTCCACGGGTGGAAGGTAAGGACGTGGTCGATCTCGGATGCGGCACCGGGCGATGGCTCGCTGCACTTTATCGCAATTCGCCCGCGAGCCTGCGCGGCGTCGATATTTCCGCTGAAATGCTCGAGCGGGCCACCATTAAGCTCGGCCCTCGCGCGAAGTTATTCCAGGGTGACTGCACATCCGTGGCATTCACGGAGCAATCGGCTGACCTCATCCTTTCGTCGTTCGTGCTGTCGCACTTGCCTGATCCGCAGCGGTTTGCCGCTCAGGTCGCGCGTCTGCTCCGTCCGGGCGGCACAGCTTTCATCTCCGACCTCCATCCGCGAACTGTTCGCGCGCTTCACTGGAACCGCAGTTTCCGCCATACCGCCGGACTGGTGCACCTCGGCACTGAGGAGTGGGAAGTCGAGTTCCTGAAGACAATTTTCGAGCGGGCCGGACTGGAGGTTGCGGCCGAAATCGAACCCAAGTTCGGACCGCCCGAAATCCAGTTACTCTGTCGCGCCGGTCGCGTTCCGCTGGGTGAAGGCGCACTGGGGTACCCTGCGATCTTTATCCTGCAACTCCGGCGACCGCGGTCGAGCAATTCCTGCCGCAGTAAGCAGACGTGCGTCAGTAAAATACCGACCGCGATCACGGACGTGGCTGACCTCAGAGGTGGCCAAGTCGCTCTGACCCCTACCGACTTTATACTGAGCTCACTGCATCTCGAGCAGCGGCGCATCGATTCGGTCACCGCCACACCGCAAACCGCTACCGGAATCGATTTAAGCGGATATGCCGTGCTCCCCGGCCTGATCAACGCGCACGATCACCTCGAGTTCTCGCTGTTCCCGCGCCTCGGCCACGGTCTGTACGAGAACTGCGCGGAATGGTACGCGGACATTCACACACAAGATGCCCGGATCATTTCCCACTACAAGCGAATCCCGAAATCCACCCGAATCTGGTTCGGAGCCCTGCGTAACCTCCTCTGCGGAGTCACGACGGTATGTCATCACAACCCTCTGACGGACGACATGCTATCAGAGGATTTTCCCGTCCGGGTCGTTCGCGAGTTCGCCTGGGCGCACTCCATTGCTCTCGAGAAGAATCTCCAGAAGCGCCACGACCGCACGGCTCCCGAATGCCCTTTCATTATCCATGTCGCCGAAGGCGTCGACTCCCGAGCACGTCACGATCTCGCCGATCTCGTCAGCGCCGGTGCTGTCGACTCTCGCACCGTAATCGTCCATGGCCTCGCGTTTGACCACGAGGCCGTCCGGATTATCAATCGTGAGGACGCCGCACTCATCTGGTGTCCAACTTCAAATGCTTTCCTCTTTGGGCGCACGCACTCACCCGACATGATCCGCTCGGTGCGCAACGTCGCACTCGGCAGCGATTCGTCTCTCACCGCCAATGGGGATTTCCTTGACGAACTGCGTTTTGCTGCGCAACTAGGTATTCCCGCGAACGAGCTCTACTCGCAAGCGACCAACAACTCCGCCCGCATTCTTCGTCTTCGAGATGGTTTTGCCCAGATCCGAGTCGGTGCTATGGCTGACCTTATTGCTGTTCGCGCATCAGCTGCGTCGCCCGCCGAGACGCTCACGCGCCTTTCTTATCGAGACATCGATCTCGTCATCCGCGGTGGCCGAGTGCAGCTCGCGTCGGACGAAATGCTGGCGCGAATTCCCGAGCATCTTTCACGCGGGCTACGTCCGCTCGAGATTGACGGGCTCGTCCGCTGGGTGCGGGCCCCGCTCAGTCGCCTTTTCGCAGATGCGATCCGCTATCTAGGTTGCGACTTATACATGAATGGCAGGAGGTTGCGGAATGTCAGCACTGCCTGGCTCTGAAATCACGCCCCAATTCGTGGAAGTTCCGGATCGCAACCACAACATCATCAGTGAACTTTCCATCCTAATTCTTATGGCGCACAGCCGCTGCAACTGCCGTTGCGTCATGTGCGACATCTGGCGGACCGCTGAAAGCCGTGACCTCACCTTGTCCGATCTTGAGCCACATTTGGCCTCGATCCGCGACCTCCGCGTGCAATGGGTTGTCTTCTCCGGCGGGGAACCGCTGATGAACCCCGGCCTCTTCGTCCTCGCTGCAGCACTGCGGAAACTGAACATCCGTCTCACTTTGCTTACCGCAGGACTACTGATAGGCAAGTACGCATCGGAAATCGCTGAGAGCATGGATGAAGTCATCGTCTCGCTCGACGGTCCCGCTGTCGTCCACAACGAGATTCGCCGAGTGCCTCACGCCTTCGAAACCATGAGCGCTGGTATCGCGCGGGTCCAGTCACTTTCGTCGAATCTTCCCATCCGCGCCCGTACTACCGTTCAGCGTTCCAATCACAGGTGCCTCCGTGAGACTGTCCGGGTGTCGCGCGAGCTCGGACTCGCTTCGGTATCTTTTCTCGCAGCAGACGTGACCTCCACCGCTTTTAATCGGGAACTGATCTGGCCACTAGCCCGACAGGAGCAGGTTGCGCTTACACACGATGAAATCTTGTCACTTGGGAATGAAATCGAGGAACTCATTCGCGAGTACGGCCAGGAGATCGCAACCGGCTTCATCGCGGAAAGTCCCTACAAGTTGCGCCGAATTGTCCGGCAGTTCCGCGCCCAACTCGGGCTGGAAGCTCCGATCGCACCACCGTGCAATGCTCCCTGGGTATCAGCAGTGATTGAAGTAAATGGTGACATTCGACCGTGTTTCTTCCATGCCCCAATTGGGAAGCTTGGGGCTACAAATCTGAAAGACGCGCTGAACTCTGATAGGGCACTGAACTTCCGAAGAGAATTGCAGGTGGATTCAAATGCCGTGTGCAAGCGTTGCGTCTGCTCTCTTTACCGACAGAGAAGCTAACGCGCTGGCGCTCACTAAGACTTTGGAGAGACAAAGAGAATGCAGATTGCGGTGGTTGGTTCCGGTTACGTTGGACTTGTCGCGGCAGTTGGATTTTGTGAGATCGGGCACTCCGTTACATGCATCGACAATGATCTGACGAAATTGGAGAGACTCAAGAACGGGGTCACCCCCATTCATGAGAAGTTCATCCCGGAACTAATCCAGAAGCACCGAAGCGATCGTCTGCGGTTTTCGGATGATCTCCCTGCGGCGACGAAAGACAGTTCGGTGATCTTTATCGCCGTGGGCACGCCCGAGAACGGAAACGGAGAAGCTGATATTTCTTACGTGGAAGCAGTCGCGCGGGAGATCGCAGGCGCAATCAGCACTTATAAGGTTATCGTCGAGAAGAGTACGGTCCCGGTTTATACAAGTAAATGGATTAGGCGAGCAATGTTGCTCAATGGAGCGCCACAGGAATTCTTCGATGTCGTCTCCAATCCAGAGTTCCTCAAAGAGGGAACTGCCGTGGTTGACTTCCTCTATCCGGACAGGATCGTAATCGGCGGTGATAACCCAGCGGCTGTGGATATGGTTAGACGGGTCTACGGCCCGCTTACTGGTGGATCGTATTATCGTAATCCGTCTTGCATCCCGGGTCCAGATAGCTATGCGGGGAAGGCGCGACTGATTCTGACAAGCACGATAAGTGCAGAGTTGATCAAGTACGCGTCCAACGCATTTCTAGCCACGAAGATTTCGTTCATTAACGCCGTGGCAAGCATCTGCGAAGCGGTAGGGGCTGACATTGGAGAGGTAGCGGAAGGGATCGGCTCTGACTCACGGATTGGCGCACAATTCTTGAAACCTGGTATTGGGTACGGGGGGTCGTGCTTTCCAAAAGACCTCAAGGCCTTTCGATCCGTAGCTAATGAGGCAGGTTACGATTTTAGTCTCCTCGGTCAGGTCTCTCGAATCAACGACGACATGCGTCTGCGCTTTCTGAACAAAGTTCGAAAAGCCTTATGGACACTCAAGGGCAAAAAGTTAGGAGTTCTCGGAGTTGCCTTTAAAGGTGGTACGGACGACGTGCGGGAGTCTTCGGCAATTCCCATCATTCGGTCCCTCTGCTACGGAGGGTGCGCAGTCACGATCTACGATCCAGGAGCAATGGAGCACGGCCGGGAGGTGCTGAAGGATTGTCCCGGCGTCGAGTTCGCTGAGTCCGCGTATGGCGCGGCTGAGGGCAAAGATGCTTTGGTAATTCTGACAGACTGGGAGGAATTCGCGGGACTCGACCTCGGCGTTATATCTGGAGCCCTGAGATACCACCTCATTATTGATGGAAGGAATCTATTCGACCCCGGTGAAGTTACAAAGCACGGACTAGGATACATCAGCATGGGTCGGGCGGATGCGTTCCCAGATAAGTACCCTGTCTTTGAATGTAGCTTGTTGCGCAAGGGCGAACGAGATAGCCGTGAGGAGGGGACCGCGGGCTGTGAGTGATGCGACCAAGAAAGACGGGATCTAATCGCTACGATTTACGCGGGAGAGGATAGCTATGAAACAGTGCTTGCAGGTTGTCAGCGTGGTCATTTTAATCCTTATCTTTGAATCGCCGCTCCTTTCGGCTCAGACACAGCCGCAGCCACCTACTAGTCGACGCCAGGTTTCGCAGCAGGAGAGACTAGAATTACTCCTAAACGGGAAGACTGAGGCTCTGGTGCACCTTCAGCAACTATTGCCTGCCATCCGTTGTGAGTACCCTGACCACATTGTGAGTGAGAACTTGCAGGAGTTTTTGTGCTCAACTTGCAAGATGAAACGAAAGAGGCAGCGAGGCCATTGCGACATATCGTTCTGACAGAAGCCCCAAGCCAGAGATTGATGCGCGCACACATGCAATCTTGGCTGCGCCGAAGCCGACGCAAGAACAGGCCCAAAAGCCGGTTCTGCCGCCGCAGACGACCCAATCTGTGAGGGAATTGCTAAGTATTGCTAAGTGCCGGCCGAGGGTGCGCGGCGTAAGTCCTAGAAAGAATGGCTCCTCAGGTAGGACTCGAATCACCTTGAAAACGTAGTTTCAAACAGTTGCAGAGCAGCGGATGACACCGAAGACATTAGGAATCATGCCTACGCAGGCAAATGGAGCGCAGATAGAGCGCAGCAGAAGACTCAAGTAAGGCGGCTAATCAGTTTCGAGAGTGATGCTTGGTATCTCTGCCGCCGTGGATGGGTAGCTGTACTCCTTTGGTTTGTAGCCTTCGGCAGTAACCCTCACATGTATCGTATGCTGTTTCTCCTCATCCGGGTTACGAGGGTGTATACAGACACCTCTGACGAAAGGATAGCAAGGAAACTCTTCGCCATTCACGTAGGTGATTCTGTATTTCTCAACAGGGGTATGGGCTGCACCATCAATGTGAACAAGCACCGAATTTAACCAGTTCAAGTTTGGGCGTGTTGCTTCAGCATAATTCTCAATCCTATTCCCAAAACTGCATTCCCGCCGCACTAAAGCACTTGCGCTTAAAAATCCTTAAGAATCCCCGTAATTCGTCCCGTTAGTCCGGCACATTAATAACACTTGTGCCGCTTCGAAATATTTTCGGCTAAGTTGGGCTTGTCACGAGCGATTCGGGCTTAAAAAATATTTTCGCCCGCCTATTGACAGAATTAGCAAGGAGGGTTAACTTATCGACAGTACCGGAGGTTGTCCGAAGTGATGGACAGTAGAAAAATGGCACGGATGGGGCAGCGGGCAATGCGTGAGCAGCAGAGCGCAGCGGAAAAGATTTTCTGGCCACTGTTAGCGGGTCGCACGCGGCAGACCGCGCCCAACATACTCGAAGCCGTCAATATGGGAAGAACCGTTGCCAACCGGCTCTATGGGTCCATGCGAGAAGCGG
>JAVUPY010000027.1 GCA_032252755.1 Terriglobia bacterium | reverse complement strand
ATCGCGTTCTTTGCCGGTAGAACGTAATTGTGTTTCGGTCGGCATCTTGCTGCTGATGATGGTACTCAATTCAAGGTGAGGATTCACGGCTAAATTGGCGGGGGAGGGTTGAGGTTGAGGTGTCGCCGGCTGAAGCCGGCTCGACGGAAAGAAATTGGAGTCTTCGCGACCCGGGGCTTACGCCGTCGGGCTATCGTGTTTCGCCGCTGCGCGGCTGGGGCGTTGTGGGTTCGGGCGATCGGGCCTGCGGGAAGACAACGGGCGAGAATGAGCAGTTATCGTTGCGATGCATTTCGGGAACAGGAAGTGGTCGCCGTGAACGAGATGACGGATCATGCCTCGGTTCAAGAAGTATGGGCGGCTTCGGCGTTCCGGCCTTCTCGGTACCCAACAGTAATGTGGTCAACCGGCCCTTTCCAAAAGAAGGAAAGGACCGGGCACCCAATGTTCCGGACCTTCCGAGGGAAATGTCTGGGCACCCAATGCAGGAGGTTTCCTGGTGACGCGCGATGTGTTCTCATCTATGGGAGCAATTGCCGGTACAACTGCTGTGTTTGTCTGCAAGGGCGAGGCCTGAGATGAGCAAGCGTGTGTGTCCGTGGTGGCTGGGATATGTCCTGGCGAATCCGGTTCGGGGTTGGATGACGGATCGGAGAAAGCTGCTGGCGCCGTATGTGAGGGAAGGGATGACGGTGCTGGAGCCGGGGCCAGGAATGGGATTCTTCACGATGGAGTTGGCGAGACTGGTGGGACCGAGCGGGCGAGTGATCGCGGTGGACTTGCAGGAGAAGATGCTGCGAGCGCTGAAACGCAAGGCGAAGACGGCGGGGCTGCTGGACCGGATCGAGGCGCGGCTGGTTCCGGCGGAGTCGATGGAGTTGGATGACATTGCGGGAAGCGTCGACTTCACGCTGGCGTTTGCAGTGGTGCACGAGATGCCGTCGTGCGAGAAGTTTTTCGCGGAAGTAGCGGTAGCCTCGCGGAGCGGCGCGAAGATGCTGCTAGTGGAACCGGCGGGGCATGTGAGTGAGTCGGAGTTTGCGGAGGAGTTGCGGTTGGCGGACAAAGCCGGGTTCGTGGTGAGCGGGAGGCCTGGGATCTCCCGGAGCCAAGCGGCGGAGTTGAGCAGGAGATAATCTGTCGTTGCGCTTTGCGCGACTTCGCACGGGATTGGGCATCGTTGACCCCGCACTGACGTGCGGGGCTACTTTCTGGTACAGACGGGGCACATACCTGACAGGTTAGACCGGGGACATACCTGACACTCTGGTTCGTTCGAATGGGACATGTTGAACTTCAGCATGCCCTGTGCCCGGTCTAAAAAGTCAGGGATGTCCCCGGCCGTTCATTCTCGGAGCGAAGGCGAGGTTGTCAGCGATGAGGTGTTCGATATCCAAACAACAACCCCGTCCCAGCAGGCCAGGACGGGGCATCCAGATGCGAGTAATCTTCTAGCTGCGGCGAATTAGACGATCGATGAGGCCGCCGATTGCGAATCCGACGGCGAAGGCTGCGACGAGGGTTTCGACGGGGTGACGCTTGATACGGAGGACGGCGTCATCCATGAGTTCCTCCGCCGCGTCGCTTCCGTGCTTGCCGAGCCGTTTTGCCGTGTCGATGCCGGCCTCGATTGCGTCGGCGACGGCGGTTGTTGTGCGCGAAACCTTGTGAATCGATTCCGCGGCGTGCTCGTCCACTTTGCCCAATACGTTGGTTGCCATAAACCGACCTCCTTCACGTATGGATTGCGGCGGGAATGTTAGTCCGGAAAAATGGCGGAAGTCTGTGATGGAGGGCACGGAAGGAAGTTCTCGGTTGGGGAAGATCTGATTTCCTTTGCTTGACATCTTCTTGCGGGGGCTTTATTCCTATTAGCTTTTCCTTTATTGGTTTTCGGAACAAGAGACGACCTCGGCCTAAGAAAGGGAACCAGTGATCGTTCGGGTCTTTTATCACGACAAGTGTTTCGATGGGGCGTGTTCGGCTTCGCTTTTCAGCCGGTTGTACCATGAGCGAGTCGATGGCAAGGCGAAGTTCGAATTCCACGGGTTGGTGCATCGGGCGGGGGCGCTGTTCAACGAGGCCGACTTTACCGGGGATGTGAACGCGATCGTCGATTTCAAGTACTCGGCGTCGCCGAAGATACAGTGGTGGTTCGATCATCACCAGAGCGCGTTTCTGACGGCGGAGGATGCGGCGCACTTCAAAGAGCAGAAGAGCTCGACGAAGTTCTACGACCCGGATTGCAAATCCTGTACGAAGCTGATTGCCGGGGTGGGGGAGGAGAGATTCCAGTTCGATACGGCGCCGGTGGCGGACATGGTGCACTGGGCGGATACGATCGATGGGGCGTCGTTTGCGAGTGCGAAGGAGGCGGTGGAACTGAAAGCGCCGGCAATGCGCATCACGATGGTGATCGAGGCGACGCAGGACCCGACATTCGTGCCGCGACTGATTCCTTATCTGTCGTCGCAGTCGCTGAGCCAGACGGTGGAGGAACCGTTCGTGGCGGAAAAGTTGCCGCCTCTGCTCGACCGGCACTGGAAGTCAATCGATATTCTGCGGGAGAGGACGGAGAGCAAGGACAGGGTCGTTTATTTCGACGTCACTGATTATGACCTCGAGGGGTACAACAAGTTCATTCCGTACTACCTTCATCCCGAATGTGTTTACAGCGTGGGGCTGAGCAAGAGCAGCTTCCGGACCAAGGTTTCAGTGGGGTCGAACCCGTGGACTACGGCGGAGAACCTGACGAACCTGGCGAAGATCTGCGAGAGGTACGGAGGCGGCGGTCATGCGAGGGTGGGGGCAATTTCGTTTCCGCCGACGGAGTTCGAGCGCGCAAGAAAAGCGGCGGCGGAGATCGTGGCGGAATTGAGGGCGTACGCGCGAGAACATCACTAGAAGGACGGTTCCCGGTCCTTCGTCTTCACTCTCAGTAAAAGCCGGCCTTTGTACGATTCCTGGCGCACGCGAGTGGATCACTTTACATTGCGGTGAAATACCCATTAGGGGCGTATCGAGTGTGGAAATCTTCCGCATTTGCGGAGTGGTATTGAGCGATTGAGTCGAAAGCCCTCGGGAAATCGCTCTAGTTCGGAGCGATTTTCGAACTTGCCGAACAGGACTAAGAAGAACGGCAGCTCTGAAGAGACCTTACTTGTCGCCCGGCGGTGACTTTTCGGACCTAATCCCGAAACCCGCTAATGTTAAGGGCGTGAGAGACATTGGGGAGGAACGTGAGGCGGCACCTTACGCGGTGGGATTAGGGTGTTTCGTAACCCGCGCCTAGTACCGGTGCCCGGAAATCGTTTTGGGACAATAATTTGCGCTTGAGTGAGAGTAGAAGGCCCCGTAAGGTGACACTCGAACGCAGAACTCGCACTGAAGCTCGCCGCGTTCTATCCCCCAACTCCCCCGGAGCTCCTGATGCATTTCGGCAAGATTAAGAACAGCAAGACCGTACTGACGTGTGTCGTGACGGCACTTGCGATGATGGTGTTCGCCGGCAGCGCCTTTGCGGGCACCGCAACCTATTCCTCGCTCCAGAAATACAAGTGGTCAAGCTGCACGGTGTGTGCAGGAACGAATGGAAGCGGACCATCGGCGTCGTATTCGCAAACGCTTTACATTGGCTCGCCATCTTTGACAGGGTCAGCCTCGAAGTTTTCGGTCGGGGGCAGCACGCCGTATTCAAATGCGCTCTGGTGGAAGCAGGTGGGCGCCAATTCGACGGCCCACAATTTCAAGTACGACCTGTACTTCTACATCAAGAACCCGAGTGCAGCACAGGCGCTGGAGTTCGATGTGAACCAGTCGGTCGGCGGGCACAAGTACATTTTTGGAACGCAGTGCAACATCAAGGGAACGCATGCCTGGGACGTCTGGTCGGTGGCTTATCATTGGAAGAGCACGGGAATACCTTGCTCAGCGCCCTCGGCGTACAAGTGGCACCACCTGACGTGGCAGTTCCAGAGAACTTCTGGCAATCAGGTGAAGTTCGTCTCGATCACGCTCGACGGGGTTACCCACTACGTGAACCGCACTTATGCACCCAAGTCCAGCAGCGTGAACGAGTTGAATGCGGCGTTCCAGATGGACGGCAATAAGTACATGACGGACTACCAGGTGTGGCTGGATAAAGTGACCTTGACGGCCTGGTGAGAAACAAGCAGTTCCCGGTTGTGGATTTCCAGTTGGAAAGAGCCCCGCATCTGCTGACTACGGCAGGTGTGGGGTGCGGACTTAGAAACGGAACGGAGTAGAAAGAAGAATCAGCAAGGTTGAAGTTCATGAAACAGAGAGCACTCATATTGGCAGCGGCACTAATGGTGTCGTCCTCTCTTCTTTTCGGGCAAGGAGCAAAGGGGCCGGCGGCGCCCGCGCAGACGAAGATGGCTCCGGCGGCGAACGCAAAAGCTGGGGCACTGAGCAGCCAACAAAAGTTTGTGCTGGATGTTGTGCAGTCGGCGGTGGCGCTGCCGCAATCGGACCAGCAGGACCGACTTCGGGTGCTTGCCGCGGCGGCGAATATTGTTGCTCCGCTGAAGCCGGCACTGGCCCGTCAGTTCACGAAGGAAGGAATGCGGATTGAGCAGGACCTGATCGCGATCGGGAAGAAGCCGGCGGTGTCGATCCTGGAGGCAGGGCAGATTGATTGCAAGGCGGCGCAGTCGTTCGTGGAGAACATCCCTGACCAGCAGGTTGCGGCGGCGGAACAGTCGCTGATCGCGGCAGAGTCGTCGTGCCCGAAGGAAGCTTTGGAAGCGGTGCGACGCAAGCTGGAAAACGCTATGGCGCAAGGGGTGGTGGCACCCCGCGCGTTGCTGGCGACAATCGAGCAGGTTGGGCCGAAGACCGCCTGGGCGCAGGATTACTTTGTGAAGTTGGTCTCAAATCTTCCGTCAGATACCGAGGCGGCGAGAGCGGACGCGCCGAATTTCGCGGCGATGTACGACCGGATGGCTCCAGTGGTAAGCAAAGATGCCGCCCAGAGTACCGGAGTCAAAATGCTGCTCTGGCTGGGAAAGATGAAAGAAGGTGGGCCCCGCAACCTGGCGGTGAATATCGTGACCGGGACGATGAAGTCGGTGCTGGGGGAGAAGGCGTACGACGATGCACTGGCGAGCGATGTGATGGCGCGGGAGGTTGCGCAAACCGAAGGTCAGCCCGGAGACGCTGAACGTCCGGAAGAGGAATCCGTTTCGGTGCTGCAGGCGATGGACGAGAAGGGAACGGATCGCATGCCTGAGTTGGAGAAGATGCCGCCATCGCTGCGGGCACGCGAGGCAGCCGCGAGTGGGTTCGCAACCGGGACGAGCGGAGACAAGAAGGCCGCAACCCGCTACTTCGATCTGGCTTTCTCGAGTTTGGAAGACGTGTGGTCCGACCGCAATAAGATCGATGCACCGGCTGTTATAGAAGAAGTCAGCGAAGCGGCAGCGCAGGTAGATCCGGTGGATGCGCTGAAGCGGGCGCAGCGGCTGCAGGACCCTTCGGCATCGGCGATAGGCATGATCGCTGTGGCGCGGGTGGTGGCGGGACAACAACAGCAGTAGGCTGAAACCGACCTGCCGCTGACGCACAAGCAGGTACTCCTATCTATTACCGTGGGTGGCGCGTCACACCGTCATCCGCCCCCGACAACTTCCCCTGTGGCGCACTCTCTGTTTTCTCTCCGGACTGCCAGCGCTGTGGCTGTCACGGTGCACTCGCCGGCGCGCGCCTTGTTGCGAGATCCGAACCGGCGCATCCATCAGCTCACTTCTTTTGATGGTCGTTCTGGCGTGCGGCTGATGGTGGCTTTTCCCGGAATGGCGAAAATGGCGCACGGCGAACCAGCATAACCAGCCACTGATTACTATCTGTAACGCACGAGGCGCATCTCGGCGCTGACAAGATGTGCGAATCTGTTGGGGCACTGTGGGGACAAAGGCGAGTGCTGCGTCGGATTTGCTGTGTGCGATCATGTGGGCGTGAGCCTGATGCCCAATCTGCGCGTCTAGAGGAAGAGGTGGTCAAGGATGACCCGAGAAGAACAGCGATTGCACGAGGCCAACCAGCGGCGCAAGGAGTGGAAGCACTGGGGGCCGTATGTCGCCGAGCGCGCGTGGGGCACGGTGCGCGAAGACTACAGCGCGTCGGGAGACCCCTGGGATTACTTTCCGCACGATCACGCCCGCTCGCGCGCGTATCGGTGGAACGAAGATGGGCTTGCGGGAATCTGCGATCGCCACCAGTACCTTTGCCTCGGGTTGGCGCTGTGGAATGAGAAAGACCCCATCCTGAAAGAGCGGCTTTTCGGGCTGAGCAATCACGAAGGAAATCACGGCGAGGATGTGAAGGAGTACTACTTCTATCTCGACAACACGCCGACGCATTCCTACATGAAGTACCTGTACAAGTATCCGCAGGCCGAGTTTCCATACGATCTCTTGCGGGAGGAAAACGGGCGCCGGGGAAAGGGTGATCCCGAGTACGAACTGATCGATACGGGAGTATTCAACGAGAACCGCTATTTCGATGTGTTCATGGAATACGCGAAAGTTGACGTTGAGGACATCTGCATTCGGATCACGGTGGCGAATCGCGCGCTGGAGGCGGCGAGGCTTCGGGTACTGCCGTCGCTGTGGTATCGCAACCGATGGTCGTGGCATCCGGAGAACTCGAATCCGGGGATCCGGCAGGGAGCGCGAATGGGACTGCTGGAGGCAAGCGGCGAGGAACTGGGCGATTACGATCTGTATTTCGAGGGCGCGCCGGAACTGCTCTTCACGGAAAACGAAACCAACCTTGAGAGGCTCTACAACGTCGCCAACCTGCAGCCGTATGTGAAGGATGCATTCCACGAATACGTCATTGCAGGGAAAAAAGATGTGGTGAATCCAGGGCGGTTCGGAACCAAGGCCGCTCTGCATTATTCGTTCGATGTCCCTGGCGGAGGAGAGATCACGCTGAAGCTGCGCCTGCGGAACAGCGCCGTGCGAATGGACTGCAACGACCCGCTCGGGATGGAATTCGACCAGACGTTCGCGGCAAGGAAAGCCGAGGCGGACGAATACTACGCAGCAATCATTCCGCAGTCTGCCGACGCGGACACGCGGAACATCATGCGACAGGCATTCGCGGGTTTGCTGTGGACCAAGCAGTATTACCACTACGTCGTTCGCGACTGGCTGAATGGCGATCCGGGTTTTCCGCCACCACCACCGGAGCGCAAAGAGGGCCGCAATCACAACTGGACTCATATCTACAATGCCGACGTCATCTCCATGCCGGACAAGTGGGAGTATCCGTGGTATGCGGCATGGGACCTGGCGTTCCATTGCGTGGCGTTCGCGCATATCGATCCCGAATTCGCGAAGCAGCAACTGGTGCTGATGCTGCGCGAGTGGTACATGCACCCGAACGGGCAGATTCCGGCATACGAGTGGGAATTCGGGAACGTGAATCCGCCGGTGCACGCGTGGGCGAGCTACAAGGTGTATCTGATCGACAAGCAAAAGAGAGGTGGACGCGGTGATCGCGCGTTTCTCGAACGCATCTTCCACAAGCTCATGCTGAATTTCACGTGGTGGGTGAACCGGAAGGATCCTGAAGGGCAGAACGTATTCCAGGGCGGATTCCTTGGGCTCGACAATATTGGGTTGTTCGACCGCAACACGGAATTGCCGAGCGGAGACCGCATCGAGCAGTCGGACGGGACGAGTTGGATGGCGATGTACTCACTCGACCTGCTCGCGATCGCACTCGAACTCGCTTCGGAAGATCCGGTCTACGAGGACGTGGCCAGCAAATTCTGGGAGCACTTCGTCTACATTGCGTGGGCCATGAACCACATGGGCGACGATGGGCTCAGCCTCTGGGACGAGCAGGACGGATTCTTTTACGACGTGCTGCATGGAGCCGACGGCCAGACCATCCCGATCCGTGTACGCTCCATGGTTGGCTTGATTCCGCTGCACGCCGTGCAAACGATAGAACCGGAACTGCTCGACAAAATGCCCACTTTCCGCGAGCGACTGGAGTGGTTCATCGAGAACCGGCCCGACCTCACCGGAAACGTTGCGTGCATGAAGACGCAAGGACACCGCGAACGACGCCTGTTTTCGATTGCTAACCAGGCTCAATTGAGACGCATGCTCGAGACCATGCTGGACGAGCACGAATTCCTGTCGACATATGGGATTCGTGCGCTGTCGCGGTATCACAAGGACCACCCGTACACGCTGGACCTCGACGGCGTCCAGTATTCGATTGGCTACGAGCCAGCGGAATCCAGCAGCGGGATGTTCGGCGGGAACTCCAATTGGCGTGGACCAATCTGGATGCCAGTGAACTATCTGCTGACGCAGGGACTGCGGCGGTTCTTCCAGTATTACGGGGACAGCTTGAAGGTGGAGTGCCCGACGGGTTCAGGACAACTGGTGAACCTTGAGGACGCGGCGAATATCATTACCGATCGCGTCGTAAGTATCTTCCGCCGCGACGCGAATGGCCGGCGGCCAGTATTTGGCGGTAACGAGGTCTTCCAGAGCGATCCGCACTGGCGTGATTACATTCCTTTCTACGAGTACTTCCACGGCGACAATGGCAGGGGAGTGGGCGCTAGCCACCAGACAGGCTGGACGGCGCTGGTGGCATCGATGATTTCTGAACTCGCCGAACGGCAGGCACAAAATACCAGTACTGTTGTCGCAGGCACTTCAAAGACCGTGCCAGCGGATTAAACTATCCTCGTGTGCACCCTCAGTTTCGTTCCGAAGAACGCTGGTTATCTGGTGGCGATGAATCGCGATGAGTTGCTGACACGCGGATCAGCTCATCCGCCGGCGACACACGAGCCAGGCGGAACAAAAGCGATTTTTCCGACCGATGTTGAGGGCGGGACATGGATTGCCGCGACCGAGCGTGGCGATACCTGGGCGCTGCTGAATCGCAATGGCGGGCGGCGGTCAGCAAAGAATGTCTCGCGCGGGCGGGTTGTCCTCGGTGCTGTTGCCGCACCCGATTTTACTAGTATCACCGGCATTCTCGAAGAAGCAGGACTCTTCAACTTTCTGCCGTTTCGTTTGATCGGGGTGAGCGCGGTACTTCGCCAGGTGCAAGAGTGGGTTTGGGATGGACAGGCTTTATCAGTCCTGGATCATCCGTGGGGCCCGAGGCAGTGGTTCTCGTCCGGCCTTTCCGATACGAAAGCTGCGGAAATTCGTGGTGAAATTTTCAAAGCGGGCCGGCTATCCGCGAACGCCGGCACAGTGAACTGGCTTCGCAGGATGCATGCATCCCATGATCCGGCGCCAGGAGCATTCAGCGTCTGCGTGCACCGCGATGATGCCGCAACAGTCAGCTACACCGAAATCGAAGTCAGCCAGGGAACTGTGGAGATGCGATACCACCCAGGCTCACCGTGTATAGAAGCGTCGTTCCAGGAAACTCAACTTCCTCTGAGAAGGACTGCGTCGTCCCAGCATTCGCAATGACGCGTCGACTCATGTTCGCGGATCGATTTACACGCCGATATCCTCGTTCCACAGCTCGGGACGATTCCGAATGAACTCCTGCATCATTTGAATACAGCGCTCGTCGTGGAGAACCTGGACGGAAACGCCGCGCGAGCGAAGCATATCTTCTTCACCGAGGAACGTGCGATTCTCGCCGACAAGGACCCGCGGGATTCCGTAAAGCAGGATCGCACCTGAGCACATGGCGCAAGGCGAGAGCGTCGTATAGAGAATTGACTCACGGTAAACCGAGGCAGGATGACGGCCCGCATTTTCGAGGGCGTCCATCTCGCCGTGAAGGATTGCGCTGCCGCGCTGCACGCGCCGGTTGTGTCCCCGGCCAAGGATCTTGTCATCGTGCACCAGCACGGAGCCGATGGGAATTCCGCCCTCGCGCAGACCCGCCTGCGCTTCTTCAATGGCCGCTTCGAGAAATTTGTCCATGTTCATATCCTGGCTCCTCTTGCATGGTGAAACGTGGCCCACGAGAATCTGCCCGTGCATAATGTGTGCATGGGCTCTTCGCGCGCCGACTCAACCAACCTTCCCGGATTGATGCTGCAGTGGTTGCGCGACTCTCTGCGCCAGCGCGGCGCGTGGGGCACGGTGAAGACCTTCGGCGAGCAGTTCGGGCTGTTCGTCCGCGACAGCTTTCCCGACCGACGCCGGTCGCGCTTTGGCGACATTGATTATGACTGCGACTTCGGAGTCGATACCACGTGGGCGCGCTTGCCGCTCCGCGTTCGTCTTCGCGAACTGTTTACCGAGAGACTCTACCAACCAACGGATCCGACCGAGTTTCACGATGTTCTCGCGCAGGTGCCGGCCGACTTCTCTGACTTCGCGTTCATCGATCTCGGGTCGGGTAAGGGCCGGGCGCTGCTACTTGCGTCAGGGTATCCGTTTCGCGAAATCATCGGCGTCGAAGTGCAGCCGGAGCTGAACCGAATCGCGCAGGAGAACATTATGCGCTTTCCCGTCGACGGGCGTCTCTGCCGTAGCATTTCGTCGCTCTGCATGGATGCGCGACAGTTCCAGTTCCCGGATGAGCCGATTCTTCTCTACCTGTTCAATCCATTCCCGGACTATGTGCTGAGGGAGGTGATGACGAATTTTGAGACATCGCTGCGGAAGCAGCCCCGCCCGGCGTTCGTCATCTACAACACGCCGATGGAACTTCACGTGGTTGATACGATGGATTACCTCGAAGAGATCCACTCGCGTGAGAACTTCCGCATCTATCGCTCGAACCTTCGTTGACCCATGCGTTTGGGCCAACTTCGGTGTGTTATCGTAGCGGGAAGAGTGGGCAAGGATGGCAACCTCAACGGGCACAACTGTCGCGACGGCAAGCGACTCCCAAAGACAGGTAAGATCCGGACGACGGCTTGACTCGGTCGACCTCCTGCGCGGCCTGGTCATGGTCATCATGGCGCTGGACCACACGCGGGAATTCTTCTCTTACGTGCGTAACACGCCGGAGGTCCTTCCGCGAACCGACCTGGCCTACTTCTTTGCACGCTGGATCACCCACTTCTGCGCACCAGTATTCTTCTTCCTCGCCGGTACCGGCGCGTTCCTGTTCGCGGCTCGCGGCAGGAGAACAAGCGAAGTTGCCGGTTTCCTCATAAAGCGAGGACTTTGGCTGGTGCTGCTGGAATTTACGATGGTGGATTTCGGCTTTTCGTTTGTTCCCGGATTCGTGATCGCTGGGGTATTTTATGCAATTGGCTTGAGCTTCTTGCTCCTCGCGGCCGTGATCTGGCTGCCCGAGAAGTGGATTGCGGTGATCGGCCTGGGAATCATCGTGCTGCATCACTTCCTGGACCGCGTCCGGCCCGAGTCGCTGGGCGCATTGAAGATTCCTTTTGAGCTTTTGTTCAGACCGGGAGCCATCCCGATTAAGCCCCCGGACCTATTCTTCATCAACATCTACGTCATCGTGCCGTGGTTTGGATTGATGGCGGCCGGGTATGCATTCGGAAAACTTCTTTTGAAAGATCCGCGGCAGCGCCGCCGCGTCATGTTTGTTATCGGTGCAGTTGCGACTGCATTGTTCTTCGTGCTGCGTTTCACGACTCCCTTTGGACAGCCGCCGGTTGAAGGCGCGCTGATTCCGTTCGCGGCGGGGCCTTACGTTTCGCAACCTACGGTCGCGAAGTCGACCATTGCATTCTTCAATGTGAACAAGTATCCGCCGTCGCTGGACTTCACCCTGATGACGCTCGGGCCGGCGCTGATGCTGTTGGCATGGTTCGACCGGATGGACCTGAACGCAGGGCGCAACTGGCTGTGGCGCAGAATCGTCGTCTATGGGCGCGTGCCGATGTTTTATTACATCCTGCATATCTGGCTCATCCACTGCCTCGCGATCGTGGTTGCGGTTATACACAGGCAGTCGTATGCATGGTTGTTCCATGGCGGAGGGTTGAGCGGTCCCGGGCCGAACGATGTCTATGGATACGGCCTGCCGTTCGTATACCTGATGTGGGCGATGGTGGTCATCCTGCTCTATCCGGTCTGCGCGTGGTTCGCCGAATACAAACGCGCGCACAAGCAGTGGTGGCTCCGGTATCTGTGAGGCGATGCGATATTCTGGAATAGATCATGCCTAGATTCGAACACCACATTTTCATCTGTACGAATCAGCGCGAGCCCGGACATCCGCGCGGATGCTGTAATCCGGACGGCTCCGGGGAACTGCATCAGCTATTCAAGGCGGGAGTTTCGCGTCGCGGCTTGAAGGGGAGAGTTCGCGCGAACAAGGCCGGGTGCCTCGATCAGTGTGAGCACGGACCCAACGTCGTCGTTTACCCCGAAGCGATCTGGTACGGACACGTCACCCCGGCCGATGTTGACGAGATTCTGGACTCGCACATTGTGGGCGGAAAACCCGTGGAGCGGCTGAGGATCGCCGACGAATGCCTGAACGCGGCGTCGTGCCCGCATAAGCCACGGAAATAGACAGTTGAAAGTCGCAAGTCGAAAGCTAAGAAAACAGAAGCGGGCATGGCGCCCGCTTCTTCAGTATTGATAAACCGGTACTCCTACCTAATCTGCTCCGACGGTTGCCGCTTTCTTCTCGGCCAAGAATGCGTTGACCTTCGCAACCACTTCAAACGCATCGGCGACGTAGAGCACGTCGGCCTTTCCGCGGGCCCATCCGCAGTTCGGGTCCAAATTGATCGCGCGACGCTCGTTGATAAATCGCCAGCCGACCACGTGCGGTTCCTCGCCGTGGCAGCAGGTTGAGAGGCCTTTCGGATGTCGTGGCGTCGCGCCGGTCTGGCCGACCTGGTTCATGTGGCTCATGAACTTGAGCACCTCGCCGCCTTCGCCGGAAATATCGACCAGCGACTTGCTGCTGCCGAGCGAAGCCTTTGTTTCCGCGAGGAACCCAAGGATGAGAGACTCGGCGTCTTTCACGTGCGGCTGTCCGTCTTTCTGTTTCTTCGTCCAGCCGGCTCCGGCCACGAAGAGCAGTTCGGCTTCAGGGCGAATCGTCTGCTGATCGGCCTTCGGGGCCTCAATACCTTTTACCGTCGTTCGCAAGTTTGTCTCGCCGAGGACGGCCGGAAGTGTCTCAATGGCAGCATTGCCGCCCTCCGCCGGATAAGCTGGATGCGTTCCGGGATCGATAACCAGTACCCAGGGACGTTGCGCGCGTGTGACGTCGGCCGTCATTCGCTGACGGTAGAACCAGCGCCGAATAACGATGCGATTGTCTTCAACGGCTGTGCTGTTGACGTGCGTGTCGACACGGCCATTCAAGCGATGGGCGACACCGGCCATGATGCGCGACATGCGCGAGGTGCCCGGCGTGACGACTACTGTCGCCTGCGAGCCGCGGCACAGGATCTCGGCGGCATTGGCGTCACTGGAGTAGCGCGGCTGCGCGAACTCTGAGCCTTCGACGCCCAGAATGCGGACTGCCTGGCAATTTGCGACTGAGTCGGCGGCCTTCTGGACCTCGCCTCCAAACAGGCCGATGGTCAAAGCAGAAGCACTGTCGATGGCGAGTTCGACCGCGGCCCCAAGGGCTTCCAGTGCGGCTTTGGAAAGAGAGCCATCCGGCTCAGTGTGCGTCAGGTAAAGAATCGTCTCCATCGTTAGTCCCCCGAAATCCATTCGACGATTTCGCGCGCGATCTTGTCGGCGGAAACGTCCTTCACGATGCGCGTGGTGCGCTGTTGCTTCGGTAATTCAACTTTGAGGAAAGAAAGGCCCTCGTTGTGTATCTGTGCGGGCTTTGCTTTTTGCAGCGACGGCATGATGCCGCGCATGTTCATCATTCCGACCTGCGGATCGTTGCGGGGCTCGCCGAGGTGTCCAGTGGCCCAGCCGAGCACGGCGGGCGCGGACTTGCATTCCGAAACCTGGTGCTTGCCGCCCTCGATGCGTTCCATGACCTCGAACGATCCGTCGGGTCGCATGGTGATGCGATCGACGCCCTGGAACTGGTCGGTAATGCCGAGGATTTCGCCGAGGATCTGCATGGTCGCTCCGGCGCCGCGCGAGGCCGATTCCCATCCGCCGAAGAGAAGCAGACGCGACTTATCGAGACCGGGGATGGCTTCGATTGCAGCCGCCAGCGCCGCCGCGACTTCTTCCGCATCGGTGAAGCCGCTGGAAGACCCATCGACGGCTACGAGTTCGAACGGAACCTTCTGTCCGACCGTCATCATGACTTGCTGTAATTTAGCTTTGGGGCCGAGACTCACGAGGTATACCTTGCTACCGGCAACCTGCTTGGCAAGGTTTGCCGCTTCGTACAGGGCATGTGCCGCCCACGGGTCGAGCACGGCCGGCAGCATCATCTCGTTCTTCAGCGCAGGACCGGCAGCGCCCGTCACCGGTTCCAATGTCTGGAGCGGGTCGGGGACGATGCTGCCGCAAACAACGATTTGAAGTGGATTACTCATTTACCTGTTTTTTCCTCTGGGACGTCAGTTATCAGACAGCAGACGTCGGTTGGAGAGATGTCGGGGACAGCGGACGCCGGATGTCTGAAGTCCAACGTCCGCGTTTCAGTTTTGCGCCGAGTGCAAGCCTCCCGCACCGGCGCGAAATTCGATATTCGTTTTGCCCTTTTCGATCTCCTGCGAGCAGTTCCACAGGCACGCGCCGCAATGGACGCATTTCTCGCGATCGAAGTTCGGCGTGCCATCATCACCCTCGGTGATCGCCTGCCCGGAGCAAATCTCCACGCAAGTCCTGGAGCCGCAGAACTTGCAGACTTCCGGCTGCAGGAAGACAACATGGTCGGCGTAACCCGCGGGTGCCTGAACCTTACCGCCAACCAGCAGCGCGTCCTGGTGCGTGATGAGCAACTTGCCGTCGAAAGGAATCGAAGGCCAACCGCAGGCGTCCATGAGCGCGTCGTGGAGCGACCGATTTTCGGCGCGACATTTTGTTCGTAACTCGTCGATCTCCGCGCGCGTGAACTTTCCGCGGAAATAATCCTCGGGTTCCTGAATCCGCTCGTGCGGCTCTTTGATCTTCGAGTGGAGGGAAAGGCGGCCGCCGGTGATCCCGGCGAGTCCCATGCCGATCAGACCGCGAATAAAACCTTTCTGGAAGCCGTCACGTGCGTGTTCGGCTACCCGGCCCTCTTCTTCCACCCAGCTTTTCCGGCGCCGCTCGACGTAGGCCTGTTCGAGGTTGTCGCGAGTGAAAGGCCGCCCTGCGCGCATCAACTCAATTACGCCTTCAGCAAGTAATGTCCCCGACGTCCACGCTTCATCCACGCCGGAACCGGTGAGGACGTTGGTACTGCCAGAGCCCTCGCCGATCCGCGCATAGCCATTTCCGCAGAGGAACGGCTCGCCGCGCTTGCCCGATTCCTGCAGGGACTTTGCGCCCCAGGAGAGCAGCGTTCCGCCCTCGAGATATCGCCACAAGTAAGGATGCAGCATGAAATGCTGCAAGTAGCGATAGGCAGTGCGCACCGGACTGTCAAACCACGAGGGAACGAAAATTCCGACGGAAGCGATGCGATCCGGATGAACGTAGAAGAATCCGAAAATCTCCGGCTCGGGATAGCCAAGCGTGTGGAAGACGGTTCCCGGCGGGAGATCAACGTTCTCTGGAAGACTGACGACGGCCTTCATGCCGACGGCCCAGTCGCGCACGTGATGGCCGGGCGGCATTCCGAAGACATCGTCGAGTTGGCGGCCAACCGGTCCGATCGGCCCGTCGCCGACGACGGTGAGCGCGGCTTTGATGTCCATGCCGGCCATGAAGCCCGCGTCCGGCTTGCCCTGCTTGTCGACGCCCTGGTCGACCAGGCGAATTCCAAGGACTTTGTTCTTTTGGATGACAGCTTTGCGCACCGGCATGCCGGGCCATATCTGAACGCTTCCGGAGCCCACGAGTTGACTACCAACCCACTGGTTGAACTGACCGACCGAGAGAATGAATCCGTCGTGCTTCTTCAGAAATGGCGGAGTGTAGGGAAGCTCGAATGCGTCGTGATTGAATCCCGGAAGGAGTCCCTTCATCGCGCGAAGGAGCTTGTCGGCGAGCCGCAGCGTGGCGGAACGCCGGCTGGCGCCGATAGGATCGAGGAGATAAAGCACTTTCTCCTGCTTGACGGGCGTGGCCATCGGGATCTGGGAAGCGTCGAAATCCGGAAATGTAGCGCGAATGCCGCGCGCACGCGTCACGACGCCGGAGACACCGAATCCCATATCGTCGGCGCGTTCGTAGCAGATCACCTGCGGCGGCATGCCCGGCATGGCCTTGCTCTCGACCGGGTTCTGCTCGTCACTGAACTTGCGGGCCAACGTTGTCAGGAAGCCACCCATCGCTGGGCCAAAGCCCACGCAGGCAATGTCGACTTCCAGACTCTGCCGCTCGATCTCCGGTTCTTTTGGTTCGCGATGCATCTCTTCTTTCGTCCTATTGCTGCGGGTAATCCAGTGCTTCCGGGATCATGACCTTCGTCAGAGCTTCCGCCGCGCGATCCTTCGCCAGCATCGAGCCAGTCAGGCATCCGTCAAGTTTCGTACGAAGCCGCTGGAAGGCGTCGAGTCCATGGCAGGCCGGGCATGGCCCTGCCTTGAGCGGATGCTGTCCCTGCGCATTGACGACATCGGTTGCGACAGCGCGAATACCGGGAATCAGAGGCTCGAGTTCTTCGAGTTCATCTTCGCAGTAGCAGCCCTTGTATCCCTCGTCGTCCCATGCCGGATGCCGGTTGTAGCCGTTCACCAGCTCGGCACAGATGCGCCCGACCTCGCCTGCGGCCTTTGCCACCTGAACGTGCGCCAAGTCCGACAGGAACTGCACCGTGCCCTCAAGCCCTTCGGCGACGACCGGGTTCTCCGGCCCACGTTCTTCGAGTTCGATCACGTCGAGAATTTGTTGCCGCGACGCAAGCAGCCAGCACAGTGCGTCGGCCAGAGCGAACGTTACCGCCTGGCGCGGACCGTGATAGAGCTTGTCGCCGTTTGCATCCGAGGCGACCTGCATGTGGTTCAGAGTCCACAGCCACAGCCGCATGGCCGTTGCCAGTGCGCAAGCACCTGTTCCTGGACGTCGCGCCGCGTGAATCCGCATCTCGGAAATCCAATTGCGGAACTGGGCCAGGAAGACCTCGTTCGTCATGGTGACGGTGAGGTTGCGGCGCTGCACGGCCTCCGGGCCCTCGTACGTGGCCTCAAGCTGCGAATCCATCCACTTATGGCCGAGGAATCCGGGGCAGTCTTCGGTGATGCCGTAACCGCCCATCAGGCTCACGGCCTCGCGCATCGCGACCGAACCCTTGCCGGTGTTCCAGAGTTTTGAAGCGGGGCAGAGAACCGATGCGACGGAATCGAGGATTGCGTACTGCACGAGTTTGTTCTCGTGCAACTCGCGGAAGCGCTCGCTCGAACGCGATTCGACGCGCCCGCACATGTCGAGGAACTCCAGCGCGTCCTTCTGCACCTGGCGGAAGTACTTCAACTCCGACTTGCCGCCCGCGATATTTTTTTCGGCGAGAATTGCCGTTTTTTCTTTTTCCAGCGGATCGACGACGTCAAAAATACGGGCCGCCGCGAACCCGAGTGCTGCGCTGGCTTCGCCCATTGCCCAGACATCGAGAAGCCGATGGAGCACGTCCTGGCGCTGCTGCAATCCAAGGTCATAGCGGAGGGTCCCCGGCGTAGCCTGCTCGGCTCCGCGGAACCTGCCGCGCTGATATCGGATGACCGGCTCGATTGCCGAAAGGAGCTTCGCCGAAGTCATGATTGCGACGGTTACGCGCGTGCGCTTGAATACGGCCTCGATCACCTCGCTGTGCGAGTAATTGGGAATGATGCAGCCGTTCTCGATGGTGTATCCACCGACGATGCGGCTCGCCGGAACTTTCAGATTAAAGATGGGGTCGTGAGTCGACGACAACTGATGAACCATCTTCCGTGTCGCCGCGCCACGATCGAAGATGCCTTCGTCACCTTCTTCGAGGATCACGATGGCACTGCTCTTGATGCGATCGTCAGCGGGGCCGACGGCGGCGGTCACGAAGTTGGCAAAGCCCATGTTGGTGATGAAGCGGCCGCGTTTTTCTACCTGCAGGATCGGTTCCTCGCCCTCTTTCCACTCGGCGATGCGCATCTTGCCGTTCAGCATTCCGGTATCGACGCCGACGTAGGGGATGGGCTCGGTGAGGCAGAAGGCTCCACGCCACGGTTTGCGGTTCTCACCGGGTTGTGGCGGAGCGCACAGGGTCATGTAACGTTGCTTCTGCTCCTCGGTTCCGCGCTCGTGGATCGGCGAGAGAGCGAGGCACCCTGCCAGGGAACCGGTAGCCGCGCCGGCATCGACCCAGGCCAATTCGTACGCGATGAGGGCCAGAGCGAGATTCTTGGGGCCGGCAATGAACCCGCCTTCTTCCGGTTCCATGAACGCGGCCGTGATTCCGGAGTCGTCATACGCCTTCAGCAGTTCGTTCTTACGTTCGGTCCACTCGTGCGAGTTGCGAGCCCCTTCGGCAACGAGCCTTGCTACGATTCCCCGCGCCACGGAGCGTGCCGACTGCACCAGCATCTGCAGGTCGTAGCGGTCGGAAAAACGCCAGAGTATCTGGCGAACATCATCTCCGGGAAGGGTACGCAGGGTTTCAGTGAGGGTCTTTTGGGCAGTCGTGGCCATCGCACGCGATCCTTTCGACAAACCGCGTACATTGTCATTTCCATATGCCCCAAGGGTCTGTGATTTGAATCATAGGGTGGAGTGATGCATACCAGAACTCAGTAATCCTCAGTCAGCATTCAGTCGAAACAGGGCTGTGGAAATTGGCCGGATAATTTTGGCAGCGGGTTGGATTTGAAAGTCGAAAACGTGAAGCGCATTGCCTGGCGCGGCATTCGGCCGGAAGGGTCACTGAACCATCCTTACTGAATGCTGACAGGTGAAACCTGACCACTTCGGTTCGAGTGCGAATTATCACAATCGGTTGTGATCTTTGTACTTGTGACATGTTTGTGCCAAGGCGCTTCATGGGGATGATGCGGGACTTTCGGGCCGGAGACTGGGCAAAACCGGGTTTGCTAAGTGCCCGGTACCGTTGAGTTTGCGCAAGAGGAGTCTGACCACGTCACATAACTGGCGTGCGATCAGGCACATCCGGACTGTTTGTTGGACACATACGGCGCGTACGTGCTATTTCGGGGGCTTAGTGACGCGCACGATGAACCGGTGGACGGTAGCGGGTAAACCGCAAGCGGGTATCCGGAACCCGATGGGGGTTGTGTGCTATCACCATATGGACTCGATATCATCGAAAGCTGTCTGAGCTGCAAAATGCGGGCCGAGCATATCTTTTGCGATCTGCCCGCCAATGCGCTCCAGGCGTTTGAATCTGTTAAATATGCGACCGCCTACCCCAAGGGGGCGGTCCTTTTCGTGGAAGGCCAGGCGCCACGTGGAATCTTCGTCCTGTGCAAGGGCCGGGTTAAGCTGTCGATCTGCTCCACGGATGGCAAGACGCTGATCCTCAAGATCGCCGAGGCCGGCGAAGTTCTTGGCCTGAGTGCGACCGTCTCGGGCAAGCCTTACGAGTTGACGGCTGAGACCATTGATCCCTGCCAGATCAATTTCGTAAAGCGCGAAGATTTCCTTCGCTTCCTCCGCGAGCACGCCGATGCATGTTTCCGGGTCGCCGAGCAGTTGAGCGACAAGTACAACACCGCGTGCCGCGAGATCCGCTCTCTCGGATTGTCACACTCTGCGGCGGAGAAACTGGCGAAGCTCCTCCTCGACTGGAGTGCCCGCAACGGCGAGAACGCGAAGACCGAGCCGAGATTGAAACTGGCGCTCACTCACGAGGAGATCGCGCAGATGATCGGCACCTCGCGAGAAACCGTCACACGGTTGTTTGCTGAATTGAAGAAACGGCAGATCGTGCAGGCGAAAGGTTCCACCTTGGTGATTCGCAATAAGGCCGCGTTGAAAGCTCTCGCGACAAGTTGAAAGAAGAGATTGTGGAGTGCCACGGCAAGATTCTCGATGAATTTTGCCGCTTGCACTTCCTTTCCATTCAGTAACGCAGTGTGGCCTCTCCAGTTTTCGTCGCGCGTTACAGTTGTGATTCCGCAAAAACCACGAGCAGTGCGGCAACCCGGCTATTTATGCGGGTTTCGCGTGACTCTCACCACAGCAAATAGTGACTAGAGTCACAGATTACGCATTGCGAGTGAAGTAAACAAAAGAGTCATGGAAAGCACGATCCAGCCGAGTTGTTTCAATTGCGACTTCCGTCCCGACCGGCTGTTCTGTGACATGCCTATCGACGCGCTGCAGTCATTCGACACCATCAAGATCGCGAGTACCGAACCGCGAGGTACGGTTTTGTTCTCCGAAGGGCGTGCTGCCAAAGGCATTTATATTCTTTGCGAAGGCCGGGCCAAACTCACCATCTGCTCTGAAACTGGAAAGCGCCTGATGCTACGGATCGCGGGACCCGGAGAAGTGCTGGGACTTGGCGCTACGATGGCCGGCACTCCCTACGAGGTCAGCGCCGAACTGCTCGATGCTTCCCAGGTTGTTCATATCAAGCGTAAAGATCTGCTGAAGTTTCTCCGCGAGCACCGGGACGTCTGCATGATGGTCGTCAACATGTTGAGCCAGGATCTGCATGGCGCTTATGAACGCGTGCGTTCCATTGGCCTGAGCCGGTCACGGCGGCCTCGCGCTCCAAGACTTCGCGCATAACGTCAAGTTGAGTTTCTGGGCGGCGCTTCGGCGCCGCCATTTTGTTGTTCGACCTCGCCTGACAATTGGACTCGTGATGACAAACATCGAACAACAAGCTGCGTTGCTGAACCTTCCTTGGGCTTTTCCAAATTGGTCCAGTTCCCGAATCGAGAAGAAACACACGAATTGGCAACCGCAATGTGATTTGGCTCACGCGGTGTTTCTAAAAATGCCGATGAGAATCATGGAGCACTCGGCGAAGTGCGCGAAGAATGCGTCTTGCCGAGAATCGCCCAGGAGCAATGATGAGGGAAAGAGAGACCACTCAAAAGCCATTGATGTGGGCGCTCACCGTGGGGCTGACGTTCTGGCTCGGAGTTGTGCAATCCGTCGCCGTCCATGCAAGCTCTGCGCAAGAACATTCGTCGCAAGTCAAGACGAGTGTTGCGCCCCAAAACAACTACGTTGGCTCGGATACCTGCCAGGGGTGTCACGAGCAGCAATTCAAACAGATCGAAACAAGCGCGCACTATAAAACTACGTTCAAGAACGGCCGCGGCGAATCCTGGCACGCCTGCGAATCCTGTCACGGACCCGGAAGTGCGCACGTGGAAGCCGGCGGTGACAAGAACAAGATATTCACGTTCCAGGGTGTCTCGCAGGCGGAGGCCAGTGTGCGGTGCATGGCCTGTCACGAGACCAACCCCGAGCACATGACCTTCAATCGTTCTGCGCATGCAAAGGCGGGTGTTGGGTGCACGTCGTGCCACAACATTCACCGACCGAAAGAAGCGCAATACCTGCTTGCCGACGACGAGAGAGGGTTGTGTTACTCGTGCCACCAGCAGGTCAGGTCAGAGTTCGATCAACCCTTCCGGCATCGCGTGAATGAAGGGCTGGTGAAGTGTACGGACTGCCACAACGTGCACTCCGCTGCGAACCGCCAGTTGCGTTCGGCTTCCACGCAGGACGCAGTCTGCTTCAACTGTCACAGCGACAAGAAGGGTCCGTTCGTATTCGAGCACGCGGTAGTGAAGGCAGAAGGTTGCCAGGCTTGCCACAGTCCGCATGGCTCGACACATCCTCGGCTGCTGTCCCGTCCGACGGTGAACTCGATGTGCCTCGAGTGTCACGCCGGAATTCCTAACGGGCCTCATCCGCAAAACACCAAAAGCCAGGCCTGCACCATGTGCCACTCGCAGATACACGGCTCTAACGCTTCCAACATTTTCTTCAAATAAAGGGGGACATCATGGCACAGAAAAAATCGAATACGCCAGGACGCCCCCAGCAGCCACGGGGCGAATGGAAAGTCATCGGCATCGCTGTTGTTCTACTGCTCTCATGCGTTGCCGTCGCACAGCAGAGCGAACCGGAAGGCAAAGTCAGCGGCAACTACGTCGTGACGCAATCGGTGGAGTTCGGGGTCCGCTTCGCCGACAACAACGGTAGCGACGGCACCTATGAATCGATGGTTGGTCTTCACACTGGGCCGAGGCTGCTCGATCAGACGCTCAGCATGAGGTCGATCAATCACATCGGTTCGGTCTTCGACAGCTTGTGGATGAGCAGCTTCGGTTATGGCGGCGATCCCGAGCGCGCGACCCGCTTGCGGATGTACAAGAACCACTGGTATGACTTCGCGGCGTCCTACCGTTATGACATCAACTCATTCGATTACAACCTGCTGGCGAATCCGCTGGTTCCCGCGAACGTTTACGCGCCGAACAGCATTTCGCCGCACTTCATGAACACTCGACGCAACTTCGGAGATTTCAATCTCACGATAGCTCCGCAATCTCCGATGCGGCTGCGATTGGGCTACTCGCGAAACAACAACGAGGGTCCCGCGGCGACCAGCTATCACGAAGGTACGGAGATCATGCTGAACGAGAACTTCCGCAACCGCTCCGATCGTTACCAGCTTGGAGTCGATTGGAAGTTCGCGCGCAAAACACAGCTCAGCTATGACTTCTTCTTCGATCACAACAAGGTGGACACGGTTGCATTCGACGGCAGCGTGGGCAACTTCACGTCGAACGGTGTCCCGGCTGACCTTGGAATCATCTACGATCCTTTCAACAGCCAGCCGTGCGCCAATACGCCGACGCCGATCGTCAACAGCTCGGGAGCCATCAAGCCGAACTGCGGGTTGTACCTTTACTACTCGCGGTCGGCTCCGACGCGGACGGACTTTCCGACCTCGCAGCTTTCACTGGTGAGCAATTACTGGAACAAGCTGGACATCACGGCTTCCGGTTCTTACAGTTCCGGGCGCAGCAAGATGGACAACTTCGATGAGTTGGCCCGAACCTATGTTTCGCGAACCAACGAAACCGGATTCCAGGTCAGCGGTCCTGCGGTCATTGACCGCATCAGCACCAACGCTGACCTCGGCCTCACGTATCACCTCAATGATCAGTGGTCGGTGACGAACCAGCTTCGCTATCTCTACTGGCGAATTCCGGCAATGTGGAACAGTTCGGAAATCGCGTGCTATGCGAATGTGATTCCGTCCGGCGCGGCTCCGGCGAATGTGTTCAGTCCATCGGGTCCGACAACGGCTGGCGCGACCGCATGTCTGCCTGATGCGTTCACGGGGCAGCTTGCGATTCCCATCACGTCGACTCCGTCGGTGTTGACCACATCGAGCGGCGGCAATGTCACCGATGAGAACTTCATCTACTATTACGGCCAGCGAACGGTATCGAACACGACCCTGCTTGAAGTCGACGCGAACCGTCTCTTCAGCGCGCACATCGGCTTCCGCTACGGAAACCGCAGGTACAACGACAAGGACAACAGCTACTCGACGACGATCTACTATCCGTACAATCTGTGGACCGGCAGCACGCTTGTCGCTCAACCGGGTGGCACGGTTACGACCGAACCAGCCGGCGATGCCGGCGAGGTGTTGATCCACGAAAAAACGCTGCTGGCGGGCGTGATCCTGCGTCCTGTCGACGCGTGGCGCGTGAATGCCGACTTCGAGTTCGTGAACAACGATGAGGCTTTCACTCGCATCGCGCCGACAACCCTGTTCGTTTTCCGCGGGCGTTCGTCTTATCGGGTAAGCAAAGACGTCAACGTCTCCGGATCGATGAGCCTGCGGCAGGGAAGTAATGACGTTTCCCCAGCGGGGTTCATCAGCGCGCCGGAGCAGGATCATCGCGACCACGCTTACTCGTATAACGGGAACGTCAACTACACTCCGAACGATCGGTTCGCGCTGGACCTCGGCTATACGTTCAACGACATCTACTCGAACACGGGCAGCTGTCTGCCCGTTTCGACGAGACCCAGCGTGATTCCCGCCGAGGGTGGCGCACTCAGTTACTGTTATGATCCGACCGCCGCGACGCCGACACCCACGACAGGCGACTATGCCGTGGTGGTGCGCTACAAGGAGCGGATCAATACCGGGTACTTCAACCTGATGTTCAAGCCGGTGAAGCGCGTTGCGCTCAGCGTCGGCTACGACATCTCCAGCAATAGCGGTTCCGACGGCTTCCTTCGCGCCGACACACTGGCTCCACTCCTCCTGCAGCAGAGCCGCGTTCAGGCCGGGGGATCCACAACGGCCTTCGTTCCCTACAATCCGAATGTCCCGCAGGGACCGCTGGCCATCAGCTTCCACAAGCCTTCGGCAGGCGCCTCGATCGAAGTTGCGAAGGGCGTCTTCCTGAAGGGCGATTACGCCTACTACGGATACAACGAGAAGTCGGACCCGACCGGTGCCTCTGCGCTCGTGGGTGGCAGCTGGGTGGGGGTTGCTCCCCGCGACTTCCATGCCACTGTTGGCACGGTTGGCGTGAAGTATCAGTTCTAGGGGTTGTCTTCTCCCGCACACCTTACGGCGCGCGGGCCCTCCAAGCGGGGCGGTCGAAAGATCGCCCCTTTTTTGTTCTTCCAAAGGCGAGAGCAAACACTGGAACGTTGACACCTTCAGTGCGTGATAGCCGTCACGGAACGCGGTGCCCAGCGCGCACAAGTCCTTGTGCCACCGCAGTTTTGGCATAACTCCATGTGATTAAGGTCACATTTGCAGGTGAGAACTCTCACTGCCAGTTGGTCGCCCCGGATGCGAAAACAGAGTGTCCTGCCGGAGGCGTAATCCGTCCTGTGGAGGACAGGGATTTATAGCGGCAAACATACTGCATTTATAACCCGCCGCAATGAAGAGAAGGGCCGAGTGAAACCTGCATGGATCGTAAGAATTCTGTTCCTGCTGCTCTTGCTGGCATCAGCCGGATTCGCGCAAAAAAAGGACGAGGCCAAGCCCAAGTTCACGAACGACGACTGTCTCGCCTGCCATAACGATCCCACGCTGACGAAGGAGGAGAATGGCAAGAGCGTCAGCCTCGGTGTTGACCCGAAGAAGTTTGCAGCCTCCATTCACGGGCAGATGTTCCAGTGCGTCGATTGTCATACCGACGTCAAGGACGTTCCCCACTCGGTTCCTCCCGGTAAGCCTTCCTGCGCGCAATGCCACGCCGACGAACAGAAGCAATACGACAGCGGGGTTCACGCCAAAGCAGTCAAGGCCGGCATAGGACAGGCCGCGCGCTGTTCCGATTGCCATGGGTCAGTTCACGAGATTCTCCCGGCCAGCGATCCGGCATCTCTCGTCAACCATCTCAACATTCCGAAGACCTGCGACAAATGCCACACCAAAACCGCGGTCATGAACCCTACGGGAGTGAGCACCGCGCCCGCTGTTTCTTATTCGCAAAGTGTGCACGGTGAAGCCGTCGCGGGCGGCAGCGAGAAGGCCGCAGTCTGTACCGATTGCCACGAGAAGCATGCGATTCGTCCAGCCAACGACCCCGCTTCCTCAATCTCCAAGTCCAACGTTCCAGCGACCTGCGCAAAGTGTCACCAGAAAGAAGCGACTCAGTTCGAAAAATCCATTCATGGCAAGGAACTCGCCGCGGGCGATCTCCATGCTCCCGCGTGCACCGACTGTCACGGCATACACACAATCCTGGCCCCGGGCAATCCGCAATCGAGTGTGTCCGCCGAGAACCTCGCCAAGAATACCTGTGCGCGATGCCATAACAGCGTGCGCATGTCGGAGGAGTTCGGCATCCCAGGTCGCCGCGCGACGACGTACTTCGAAAGCTATCACGGCCTGGCGACGGAGATGGGCTCGAGCAAGGCCGCGAACTGCGCCAGTTGCCACGGCGTACATGACATTCTTCCGTCGAGCGATCCAAACTCGACGATTAATCCTCGGAACCTGGTCGCAACCTGCGGCAAGTGTCACGCGGGCGCCAACGCGAACTTTGCGAACTCCAAGGTGCACGTCGATCCCGCCGAAGCCAGCGACCTTGGCAGCAAATTCTCGCGAATTGCCCGTGACTTTTACCTGCTGATGATCTTCGCGACGATCGGCGGAATGCTGGTGCATAACCTGCTGATCATGCGCAAGAAATTAAAGGATCGCCGCGAAGGGCACGTGCACATCGGCGGCGGCGAACGTGTGGTTGTTCGCATGACGAGGCTGCAACGCCGGCAGCACCTGGTTTTGCTTACCAGTTTCCTTACGCTCGTGCTTACGGGCTTTGCGCTTAAGTATCCGGAATCGATTCTCGGCACCATTTTCATCAACGAGGCAGTTCGCCGATATATCCATCGCACTGCCGGGGCAGTGCTCATTGCTGTCGGCCTCTATCACGTGTTTTATGTCATTCGCTACAAGGAAGGCCGCAAGCTTGTGAGCGATCTGATGCCGAGGTATCAGGATGCGATCGCAATACGTGACGTGTTGCTCTACTACCTGGGCCTCAGCAAAAAGAAACCCGAATTTCCACGCTTCGGGTATGCCGAGAAGATGGAGTACTGGGCGCTGGTATGGGGAACTATTGTCATGGCCGTCACTGGACTGATGGCGTGGTTCAAGGTTCCGGTCGGCGATTTGCTGCCGCGCTGGAGCATCGACGTTGGCATGACGGTCCACTTCTACGAGGCCATTCTCGCTACCCTTGCCATCCTGGTCTGGCACTTCTACATGGTTATCTTCGACCCGGATGTCTACCCAATGAACTGGGCCTGGTACGACGGCAAGATGACGATTGAGCAGTATCGCGAAGAACACGCCCTCGACTCCGAAACCATATTGGCTGCCATGCAATTGGAAGCCGAGAAACAGGCGGCGGAGAACAGCGAAACCGCCTCCGAACAAACCGTGGCCGCCGGGGCTGAAGCCGGACGGAACCAGGACAACTAGACCAGATGGGAGAAAAGATCATTCACAGGCGCAGCGTTCGGTCCCAGTCGGTTCTCCTCCGTTCAGGACAAAGGCGATTACCGCTGAACTCCACGGTTGCGGTGCTCGCGAAAGTCATCCTGATACTCTTCGCCGGCGCCACGGTATACGCACAGCAGAACGACGACTGCCTGGCTTGTCACGGCGACAAGAGCATGACCACGCGGCGCGGTGGACGGACGATGTCGCTCTTCGTTGATGCTAAGAGATTTTCAGGTTCGGTCCACTCTTCGCTCTCCTGTACCTCGTGCCACGCCGATCTCGAAGGCAAAGAGTTGCCACACTCCACACCGTTGAAGAAGGTAGAGTGCGGAACCTGCCACTCCCAGGAGGCCGAACTACAGGCGAAGTCGCTGCATGGACGCGCGGCAGCCCGCGGGGACAGCCTTGCTCCCCGTTGCGTGAACTGCCACGGCAATCACGACATCGTTCCGGTGAAGGATTCCCGATCCGCGGTTGCACCACTGAAAATTCCATTCGTTTGCGGCAAGTGTCACCAGGAGGGAACGGCGGTCCAGAAAACCCGGAACATTCCCGAGCACAACATCCTCGAGAATTACTCGGAAAGCATTCATGGCGAAGCGCTGTTCAAGAAGGGCCTGGTGGTGGCGCCGAACTGCGCGTCGTGCCATACGCCACATTCCATCCTTCCACACACAGATCCGAAGTCGTCAATTGCGCGACGGAACATCGCGGCAACCTGCACCAAGTGTCACTCGCAAATCGAAAGTGTGCATCGCAAGACCATTCGGGGTGAACTTTGGGAAAAGGAAGCCAACGTTCTCCCAGCCTGCGTCGACTGCCACCAGCCTCACAAGATCAGGAAGGTCTATTACACCCAGGGAATGGCGGATGCGGACTGCATGCGCTGCCACAGCAACCAGGGTCTGAAGAGTCGCGACGGCCGATCGATGTTCGTGCAGGTGGAGGAGGTGGCTGGTTCAACTCATAGCAAGATCGCCTGCAGTCAGTGCCACTCCGAGGTGAACGCGTCGCGAGTGCGTCCTTGTGAAACCATCACCAGGAAAGTGGACTGCAGCGCCTGCCACGAAGAAATCGGCCAGCAGTTTGAGCGCAGCAAGCACGGTCAGTTGCTCGCTCAAAACGACAAGAACGCGCCGACATGCAAGGATTGCCACGGAACCCATCATGTCCTGAAGCGATACGATCCGTCCTCGCCGATCTTCTCCACCAACGTTCCGAATTTGTGCGGCAACTGCCATCGTGAAGGTCAGAAGGCGGCGCTCCGCTACACCGGCAGCCAACACCAGATCATTCCCAACTACAAAGAGAGTATTCACGGAAAGGGACTGCTGAAGAGCGGCCTTACCGTGACGGCCACGTGTACTAGTTGCCACACCGCGCACGGCGTTCTGCCCACGAGCGACCCAGGCTCCTCCGTTAACCCGCGCAACCTTCCCAACACCTGCGGCAAATGCCATAACGGAATCGAGGAGCAGTTTAATCAAAGCGTTCACTCCCCCAGTGTTACCAAAACGGATAAGCCTCTACCGGTCTGCAGCGATTGCCACACGGCGCATCAGATTACGCGCGCCGATCAAGATTCGTTCAAGCTCGAAATCATGAATCGCTGCGGCCGCTGCCATTCTGAGATTGCCAAAACATATTTCGACACGTATCACGGCAAGGTGTCCCGCCTCGGTTATACCAAGACTGCCAAGTGTTACGACTGTCACGGCGCGCACGACATTGCGGCAATTGGCGATCCACGCTCGCATTTGAGCCGAGTAAACGTGGTCGCGACCTGCGGGAAGTGTCATGCCGGCGCCACGCGTCGGTTCGCCGGATACCTCACCCACGCTACCCACCACGATCCGAGAAAGTATCCGTTCCTGTTCTACACGTTCTGGGGTATGACGGCGTTGCTGGTGGGAACATTCGTGTTCGGCGGGATACACACAGTCCTGTGGCTACCCCGGGCCCTGGAGATGAGAAGGGAACTCCGGAAAGAAGAAGCTGAGAAAGAGGAGAACCTCGACGACGGGACGTCAGGTGAGGAGGCTAAAAATGCCGAGTGAAGCGACAGTCGTAACGACACCTGAAGCCTCAACGCGTGCCGCCGGTTCTGGAAAGCAGGTGGAGAAGCGCGAATTCGTGCGCTTCAGTCGCAAGAACCGTGCACTCCACGCCTGCATGGTCGTGAGTTTCCTGAGCCTGTCGCTCACAGGACTGACCCTGAAGTTCTCCTATACAAATTGGGCCGTCTGGCTCTCGCGGTTGATGGGCGGCTTCGAAACGGCCGGCTATATTCATCGCACTGCCGCGCTCATCATGTTTGGGACCTTCATCACCCACCTGCTGGATCTCTATCGGCAGAAGAAGGAGCAGCACAAGAACTGGACGTCTCTCGTCTTCGGCCCGGGATCGATGGTCCCCAACCGGCAAGACCTGAAAGAATTCATCGCTACGATGAAATGGTTCGTCGGGCGCGGGCCGCGGCCCCAGTACGGACGTTGGACTTACTGGGAGAAGTTTGATTACTTCGCAGTGTTCTGGGGCGTGTTCATCATCGGTTCCACTGGACTGGCGCTGTGGTTCCCGATTTTCTTCACGCGCTTCATTCCCGGATCCTTCATCAATGTGGCAACGATCATCCACAGCGACGAAGCGTTGCTCGCTACCGGTTTCATTTTCACGGTGCATTTTTTCAACACTCATCTCCGTCCTGAGAAGTTTCCGATGGATACCACCGTGTTCACAGGAAGAATGTCGCTGGTGGAACTGAAACGCGACAAGCCGCGGGAATATGCGGAACTCGTGGAGAGTGGCCGCCTGGAAGAGAATCTCGCCGAACCCCATCCAGAGATCGTCGTTCGGGGAATCCGGGCATTTGCCTGGATGGCGTTGGCGATTGGGTCGTTTGTAGTGGTCTGGATTGTTTATGCAATGGTCTTTGCGTATCGCTGAAGGTCAGGCGGCGCGAAACCAGGCAGAACTCCCCGCGGATTTGCAGGGAGACAGGGCTCGCAGAAGTCTTGCGATTTTTTTTAGTCGTAGAAACAAAATCGGGAGCCGGCTCAAGAGGTTTGTTCCCGCTCTTAAGGAGTTGCATTCATGCCCGAGGATCGTGCCCCGGAAAATGCATCTGGGTCTGCAGCAATTAATCTGCGCGCGCTGCTTCGAAATTATGTCAGCCTCATAGGGCTGGCTCTCGCGGTCGTCGCGCTCGCCAACATTCTTTTTCTCTTTTTAATCGATCTCACTTCCTCACGCCCCAGCCCCTATGTCGGCGTTCTCGCCTACATGGTGTTTCCCGGATTCCTCATTCTCGGCCTACTGCTGGTTCCACTCGGCATGTGGTTACACCGGAAGAAGATCGCGGGCCCCGATGAGAGAGGATTCCCGCTTCTGGACCTCAATAATCCTGCGCAGCGGAGCACCGTCGCATTCTTTCTTTCCTTCGTGGTGATCTTCGTGCTCATGAGCGCCGTGGGCAGCTATCGCGGGTACGAGTACACCGACTCGGTCGAATTCTGCGGCCGGCTGTGTCACACCGTGATGCATCCCGAGTTCGTCGCGCACCAGAATTCGCCGCATGCGCGCGTTCGCTGCGTCGACTGCCACGTAGGAGCCGGTGCGGGTTGGTACGTGCGTTCGAAACTGTCCGGAGCTAGGCAGGTATTCAAGACCGCTCTCAATACCTTCCCGCGGCCGATCGAAACGCCGGTCGCCAACCTTCGCCCCGCTCCGGAAACCTGCGAGCAGTGCCACTGGCCCAAGAAGTTCTGGGGCGCCCAGCTGAAGGTCATCGATACATACGGCAGCGACGAGAAAAGTACTCCTCGCGAATTCCGCCTGCTCATTAAGACAGGCGGTGGCGATCCCAGCGCTGGTGTCGCTTCGGGCATTCACTGGCACATGAACATCGGCAATAAGATCACCTATTGGTCCGATCCAACGCGCCAGAACATCTCCTACGTACGACTTGTGGACATGAGCGGCAAGGTCACTGAGTACGCCGCACCGGGCGCTGACACGACTCCCGCGGCTCTCGGGAAACTACAGAGCAAGCGTATGGATTGTGTAGACTGCCACAATCGGCCGACGCACATCTACATGCCGCCGGATCGCTCTGTCGACCAGGCGATCACTGCGCATCGTATCGACATCTCGCTCCCGTTCGCGAAGGCGCAGGGCGTCGAGGCGCTGGCCGCCGATTACAAGTCAACACCCGAGGCGCTGCAGGCGATCGCCACCAAGATACCGGCGTTCTACAAGGAAAAGTATCCGGACATCTATAACTCCAAACAGCCGGAGATCAAGGCGATGGTCTCCGAACTGCAGCGCATCTTCCAGAACAGCATTTTCCCCGAGATGAAGGTGAGCTGGAAGACGCATCCCGACAACGTCGGCCACTTCTACTTTCAGGGCTGCTTCCGCTGTCATGACGGCAACCACGTGAGCAAGAATGGCAAGGTGATCAGCAAGGACTGCAATGCGTGCCACACTCTGCTGTCACAGTCGGAGAATGGCGTCGAGTTGCAGGGATCGGCCGAGGGCGTGCAGTTCAAGCATCCCGTTGATCTGGGCGACCTCACGCAGGTGAATTGCTCCGATTGCCACACCGGCGGAGTCGGCCCGTAAACAGCGTTCGGGTTGTAGGTTTGTCCCCCAGGTTCGTCGTCCGGTTATCGGCGGCCCTGGGGTTTTTCCAGCTGAATTTACGGCACTTCCGCCCGAGTGACATTGGTCACAAGTACCCGTGACTCGAATCACGGCTGCTTGGGTAATAGAAAATCTAGAGTGGAGGTGCGTTTGGGGAACGCCCGCACAAGGTGCGGTGGGGGAAACAGGAGAAAGAAATGAATCCCGCAACCAGGGAGTACAAACCGCGGCTGATCTTCTGGGAAGTCACTAAGGGATGCAATCTGCGTTGCATCCACTGCCGGGCCACCGCGACTGAACTCGCATCGCCTACCGATCTTCCGACCGACCAAGCTCTCGACATCATCCGTCAGATTGCCGCGTACGCGAATCCGATCCTGGTGCTCAGCGGTGGCGAGCCTTTATACCGCACTGATATTTTCCAACTCGCCCGTTATGGTACCGACCTCGGCCTGCGCGTCGCGCTCGCCACCAACGGTACCCTCGTCACGAAGGAAATCGCCCAGAAGATTGTCCGTGCCGGCGTGAAGCGCGTCTCCATCAGTCTCGACGGCGCCAATGCCGAGATTCATGATTCGTTCCGCGGAATTCCCGGGGCATTCGACGCCGCCATATACGGATTCCGCAACCTGAAAGAGCTCGGAATGCCGGTGCAGATCAACATGACGATCGCGCGCCACAATGCCAAGCAGTTGCCGCAGGTTCTGCAGATGGTTCGGAACCTCGGGGCCGACGCGCTGCACACGTTCCTGCTCGTTCCGGTTGGTTGTGGTGTCGATATCGCCGAAGAGCAAATGGTGCCGCCGCAGGAATACGAAGAAATTCTCAACTGGTTCTACGATCAGTCACTTGCAGGTGATATCGAGTTGAAGGCCACGTGCGCGCCGCACTATTTCCGCGTCGTTCGCCAGCGTCGCGTGGCTGAGCGCAAAGCCGCCGGTTACGGGCAGCAGCGAGTCGAGGCGCCAGTTGAAGTGCCTGCGATCGGTCCTGTCGAAATGACGATGCCCGGGTCAACCGGTATTTCCTTCGCGGGAAAACCCGACCGCGCGGGACATGCAGGGCATCCCGGAGGTCATCCGGGTGGACATCCAGGCGGTCACCCGGATGGGATGAGCGCCGTTACGAAGGGCTGCCTCGCCGGTACCGGGGTTTGCTTCATCTCACACGAAGGCGAAATTTATCCCTGCGGCTATCTCCCGGCGCTTGCGGGCGATCTTCGCAAACAAACGTTCGCCGAAATCTGGGAGAAGGCCGAAGTCTTCCAGGCGCTTCGCGACGACGATGCGCTGAAAGGGAAGTGCGGTTGTTGCGAATTCCGCCATGTCTGCATGGGATGCCGCGCGCGTGCGTATGCAGCCACAGGAGACTTCATGGCTTCCGAACCCTTCTGCGTATATCAGCCGAAGAGCTATGTGGAAGTGAAATAAAACATTGTGCCCCACCTCTGTCGCGCAGCGGCAGGGGTGGGGGTGTCAAGAGTTCCAGACTAGAACGTGGGGTTCAGTCGGCACCGCCCTCGGCGGATTGAAATTTCAGGAGTCCAATGATGTCCGCAGTTTCGGGAATCAATGATGTTCATCGTTCGAGGATGAGAGCCCTGGTGATTCCTCGCGAGCACGGCGCGTGGGGCATCCTGCTGGTGCCGCTGGTTATTGCCGGCTGTGTTGGCTTCCTGCACGGGAACGGAATACTCGCATTTCTTCAGTTTCTCACCGCAGCTTTCGCGCTGTTCTGGCTGCGCACTCCGGTTGAAGTCCTCCTTGGTAGCAGCACCATGCACGCCCATAATGCGGAAGAGAAGAGAACCGTATGGCAGGCGACTCTCATAATCTCTTCCTTCGCCGCCCTCCCCCTGTACTTCCTCTTCCGCAATGGGCAGCACCTCGGACTCGTTTTTATCGGCGCGATCGCCGGCGCGGCGTTTGCAACGCAGGCTTGCGTAAAGTTGTTCGGTCGAAAAATGCGCATGCCCGCCCAGATCATCGGCGCTATCGGCCTTACCTCGACCGCGGCCGGCGCCTATTACGTCGTAACCGGACGCCTTGATTCGCTGGCGTTCGCGCTATGGGTCGCCAATTGGCTCTTTGCGTGCGATCAGATCCACTATGTCCAACTGCGGCTTCGGAATTCCAAGATTGCGGGAGCCCGGAACCGGTTCAGTCGCGGTTGGGGATTCCTGGTTCTGCAGGGCGCGATGCTGGTTATCATTGCATCACTCTCAGCCGCCACTGATCTACCCCTCTTCGCCGCCGTTGCCTTTCTGCCGATCGTGATACGCGGTGTGGTCTGGGTTTTCCAGAAACCGGAAGCACTCGACGTGCAGTGGCTGGGTGTGACCGAACTGCTGCACGCTATCACCTTCGGAGTGCTGCTCATCACCAGTTTCTACCTGCCGCAATGAACATTCGGTTCGAGGCCCCTTCCAGCCTTTGTCGCCGGGGTGTGCGGTTTTCCGCATATAAGCACTGACCCGATTGACTGTCCCAATTACAATGCTCCCCATGTCGGACCTGAAGCCAACCATTGCCGGAACACTTCGTCGCGTGCCCATCTTTTCCGGGCTCAACGACGCACAACTCGAATTCCTTGTCACTCGAACCGTCGAACGAAAGGTCGGAGGCGACGAGTTGCTTTTCTCGGAGGGCGATCCCTGCGAGGGTCTCTACGTGGTTCAGACGGGTAATGTCCGCATATTCAAGAGCGCCGCAAGTGGTCGCGAGCAGGTGCTCGCCATAGAAGGCCCTGGCTCATCTATTGCTGAATTGCCCGTGTTCGATGGTGGCAACTATCCGGCGTCAGCACAGGCGGTAAGCGACAGCACAATGCTGTTTGTCAGCAAGCAGGCTTTTCATGCTCTGTGTTTGCAGCATCCGGAAGTCGCACTCAAAGTTCTCAAGGTGGTCGGTGCGCGTCTCCGGCGACTGGTCGGCATCATTGAAGAACTCTCGTTCACCACGGTTCGCCACCGCCTCGTCGCTCTTTTACTTCGACTGGCAAGAACGGAAGGGAAGAGATCCGCGTCGGGAATTCAATTCACTCTCAACGCCAACAACCAGGAACTCGCGGCCCAACTCGGCACCGTCCGCGAACTCGTCTCCCGCAACCTGAGCCGTCTTCAATCCGAAGGCCTCATCGCGATGGACGGCCGCAACATCTCCATACCGAAGCCTGACAAACTGGCCGCTGAGCTCCAGGAGTAAGCGGTCGAAGGCCGAAATTCTAAAGTCAAAAGTCAGAAGCTGGAAGGCAGTATCTCCTGCTGGTCTTAGCTTT
Source organism: Terriglobia bacterium (assembly GCA_032252755.1). NCBI lineage: Bacteria > Pseudomonadati > Acidobacteriota > Terriglobia > Terriglobia bacterium. Next base: position 10,140 of record JAVUPY010000027.1, on the reverse strand, counting down.
CGACTTGCAGCTTTCGACTTTCGACTCTTCCCGTGACTTAAGTCATATGGTAGCCCTGCTTCCTCTCGTACTCTGCCTGTAGTTCAAGAAGTACAAAGGCAGAGAACATGACATTTGATGAAACCAAAACCGTTCGTGAGTTCGCGTTGACAATTCCCAGCGCGACCAGAGTATTTGAGAAGCTCGGTATCGACTATTGCTGCGGTGGCGGCAAGAAACTCGGAGAAGCCTGCGTCCAGGCGAAACTCCCCGTTGAGCAGGTTCTGCAGCAACTCGAGCAAGCAGAGAGCTCCCGCCTCGCCCGGAGCGACAGCGGCCCCGACTGGAGCGCCCAGCCGCTCGCCGATCTCATCGACCATATCGTTAAGAAGCACCACGCCTTCATTTATGCGGAAACACCGCGCCTGACCGCGCTTGCCGAGAAGGTGGCGAGCAAACATGGCCCTACGCATCCCGAAACTGTGAAGGTCAGCCAACTCGTCGAGACGCTCTTCGACGAACTTGCCATGCACCTGATGAAAGAAGAGCAGATCCTGTTCCCGTACATCATTCGCATGGAAGAATCCGTCGTCGAAAAGGCGCCTGTCCTGCCGCCGCCCTTTGGAACCGTGCAGAACCCCATCCGCATGATGGTCTCCGAGCACGACAGCGCCGGTACGACTCTGCGCGAACTCCGCGCCATAACCAGCGACTACAAGGCTCCCGAAGACGCCTGCACCAGTTACCGCACTCTCTACAACGGGCTGCTAGAGTTCGAAGCCGACCTGCACCAGCACATTCACCTGGAAAATAACATCCTGTTCCCCCGCGCTGTATCGATGGAAGACGGTCGTTAAAGCAATGCCGAACGTTATTCCAATCGATATGCGGCAGCCTTTGGGCGAGAGTCCCGAACAGGTTTTCGAGCGCAACAAAGCGCGTGAAACCGGGCTCTCGCGCATGCTGGTGGCCTACATCGTCACCGGCCTGGCATTCATGTTGCTGCCGGGAACGTTCCTCGGCGTCTGGAACCTGATCTCTATCACGAACCACCGCGCCGCCCAGAGCGTCTCCGCAGCATGGATACAGGCTCACGGACATGCACAGATCTTTGGCTGGATCGGGAGCTTCATTCTCGGCATCGGTTTCTACTCCATCCCGACCGTTCGCCGCACACTGGCGATGCGCGCCGGTTGGCTTTGCTACGGCATGTGGACCGCCGGTGTCCTGCTTCGTTGGTTCACCAACATCTACCTTTGGCATTGGCGAGCGCTGCTTCCGGCCAGCGCAATTCTCGAACTCGTCGCCTTCCTCATCTTTTTCCGAGCCGTCTCCAAGCATGAGGCGAAGGACAGCGGCAAATCGAAAATCGAAACCTGGGTTTGGGTTGTCATCATTGCGACGGTCGGGTTTCTTGCCGCGCTCGTGATGAACGCCGGGCTCGCGATGTATCTGGCTCTGCGCAGCGCGAGTCCGGCGATTCCGCCGGCCATCGATGCTCGATTCCTCGTACTCTGTACCTGGGGATTCCTCGTTCCGTTCGTCTGGGGCTTCAGCAACAAGTGGCTCCCTATCTTTCTCGGACTCCGGCCGACGAACACGTCGTTACTGTTCTGCGCCGTCGCCATCAACACATTTGGGGTGACGGCAGCACTGCTCGGCCACTTCTACATCTCCGCCCTGCTCACATTCCATGCCGCCGTTTTCGCCATCATTGCCCTGAAACTCTTCCAGCGCCCCTCTGCACCTGCGAAGACCCAGGGCGTACACAAAAGTTTTCCGGTGTTCGTCCGTTCCGCGTATGCATGGCTGCTGGTTGCGGGAATTCTTGCAATCTGGGCGTCCCGTGTGGAAAATGCTTCCGGCCTGTGGGGGGCCTCTCGTCACGCCCTAACTGTCGGATTTCTCGCGATGATGGTTTTCAGTATCGGCCAACGCGTTCTGCCCGCATTTTCCGGAATGCGCCTCCTGTTCAGTACCAAGCTGATGTTCCTGGCACTTGCCACTTTGACGCTCGGCTGCTTTTTGCGCGTCAGCAGTGAAGTACTCGCTTACCAGGACTACGCGGCGTGGGCCTGGAAGGTGCTTCCCATCTCGGCTCTTCTCGAACTTACGGCTGTCACGTTATTTGCTACGAATCTCGTACTCACATTTACACGCCGGCCCGCGCACCTGCTTCGGCAATCCTCTCTTGTTGCGGCGCCGACACTTCAAAGGAAGGAATCTTAATGCGCGAATACAAGAGACTCTGGATTGCTCTGGCTGTTGTGCTCATCGCTTCGTTTGCGGTGCTGGGGGGCGTGGGATACAAAGGTATCCACAATGGTCCTCCCATTCCCGCCCAGGTCATAACCACCAACGGAACCGTTGTCTTCTCCGGCGACTACATTCGAGACGGCCAGAACGTCTGGCAATCCATCGGCGGACAGGAAGTCGGCACCATCTGGGGTCATGGCTCTTACGTTGCGCCCGACTGGACCGCCGATTATCTCCACCGTGAATGCATGTACATCCTCAATCGCTGGGCGAAAGAGTCCGGCGCGGCGAATTATGGGTCGCTGAGTATCGAACAGCAGGCTGCATTGCAGGCTCGTTTGCAGCAAATGATGCGCACCAACACCTACAATGCCACGAGCAACACGATCACCATCGATCCTCTTCGGCTCGACGCCTATCGTGAACTCGCCGGCTATTACGGCGACATTTTCGGCAAAGGCCGCAGCGACTACGCGATTCCAGCCGGCGCTCTCACCGACCTCGCGAAGCAGCAGAAGATGGCCGCATTCTTCTGGTGGACCGCATGGGCGGCTTCAACGGATCGTCCGGGCCAGAACGTTACCTATACGCAGAATTGGCCCCATGAGGACCTCGTCGGCAATCGTCCCGCGCCTTCGGCGATCGTGTGGAGCATCATCAGCTTCGTGCTTCTGCTCGCCGGGGTCGGCGGAATGGTGTGGTATTTCGGTTCGCGCGATAAGGAACCTGAACATCGCGATCTTCCGCAAAGCGACCCGCTGCTCGGTTTGAATCCCACTCCCTCACAACGTGCCACGGTGAAGTACTTCTTCGTGGTTGCCGCGCTTTGGGTGGTGCAGATACTCATGGGCGCGATCGTGGCGCACTACGGTGTCGAGGGTTCCGGCTTCTACGGCATCCCGCTGGACAAAATTCTGCCGTATTCCATTGCGCGCACCTGGCATTTGCAGATCGGCATCTTCTGGATTGCAACTTCGTGGCTCGCCACCGGCCTCTACATCGCACCGGCAGTCAGCGGCTACGAACCGAAGGGCCAGCGCCTGGGCGTAAACATCCTCTTTGGCGCGCTGATCCTGGTCGTAGGCGGATCGCTGGCGGGCGAATGGCTTGGCATCGAACAGAAACTTGGGAACCTCTGGTTTTGGTTCGGTTCGCAGGGATACGAATACGTTGACCTCGGCCGCGTGTGGCAGATCGCTCTCTTCGGTGGACTCGTCTTCTGGCTGTGGCTCGTTTATCGCGCCATGAAACCCGCGCTTGTGAAAGGTGGGGAAGACAAGAACCTGCTGATGCTGTTCCTCACCTCGAGCATCGCCATCCCGCTTTTCTATGCTGCCGGCCTCATGTATGGCCAGCGTTCGCCGCTCATCACAGCCGAGTACTGGCGCTGGTGGGTGGTTCACCTCTGGGTTGAAGGCTTCTTCGAAGTGTTTGCCACGGTCGTGATCGCGTTCCTCTTCACGCGCCTGCGGTTACTCTCGGTGAAGACCGCGACCCGCGCCGTCCTGTTCTCGACCGTGATCTTCCTGTCCGGTGGGATCATCGGCACGTTCCATCACCTCTACTTCACCGGCATGCCGACCGCAGTTGTCGCACTCGGCGCAGTATTCAGCGCGCTGGAAGTTGTGCCGCTCTGCCTGGTTGGATTCGAAGCCTGGGAAAACATCCGCATCTCTCGCGGGACCGAAAAAGTTCGCTGGGTGACCGCCTACAAGTGGCCCATCTACTTCTTCGTCGCCGTCGCCTTCTGGAACCTGGTCGGCGCGGGCCTCTTTGGATTCTTGATCAATCCCCCAGTCTCGCTCTACTACATGCAGGGCCTCAATACCACGCCGGTCCACGGACACACCGCGCTGTTCGGCGTCTACGGCATGCTGGGCCTCGGCCTCATGCTCTTCTGCCTGCGCGCGCTGCGTCCCGGCTTGGCGTGGAAAGACAAGCCGCTCGCAATCGCCTTCTGGTGCATCAATATCGGCCTGTTTGCGATGACAACGATCAGCATCCTGCCCATCGGTCTGATGCAAGCATGGGCGTCGGTCCAGTACGGCACATGGTACGCGCGTTCCGCGGAATTCCTGCAGACGCCGCTCATGAGCCATATCCGCTGGTCGCGCATGTTCGGCGACTCGCTGTTCGCATTCGGCGCGCTTGTTCTCGGCGGATTCGTCCTTGGTCTCCTCACCGGACACTCGTACGACAAGAGTCGTGTGGTCAACGAGGGCGAACTCACGGAACGCGACGCCAAGACGCTGGAACCACAAGCAACGTCAGCCGACTAACTGTCCATATGGAGCATCTGCTCCGTTCTCGTGCCGGGCCGCGAATCGATCCGCGGCCCACTTTTATTGACGGATAGTTCAGAAGACCGCGATCCGATACTTCGTTTCGATTTCAATGGGAGCCTGGTTCAAGAATAGGTTAGCTCTGCTGATCGCAGGCTCGCCCAGGCAGCCAACCTTCTGAAGCAATTCTGAAACGTCCGAGAATCGCTGTACCCCTGTGAACTGCCGGTCGAGGCGGACGGAATAATCGTGTACAGCTGCCCAACTATTCCGTGCTTTGTCGGTCTCCGCGGTGTGCCAGGCCCACCGAGACTCGGGATCATGATCGATGACGACCACATCGGAAGCGAGCAGTTTCGCATCGCGGAGTGCATTTCGTGGTTCAGGAATCTCATGCAGGCAAAATTCAAAGAAGACGACGTCTGCCGCGCCAAGATGCGTTCCGAACTCACCCTGCACAACGGTGAAACGATCTCGGAAGGGCAGGAGTGCTAACGCCGCTCGGAGTCGTTCCACGGCTGAAATCTCCGGATCGACGGCAACGACGCTGCGCGCGTCAGTCGCATATCCGAGAAATTGTCCGCCGCCGGCGCCAACATGGATCACCGACTTGTCTTTGAATTGATAGCAGGAAGAGAGATTTCTTAGGATTGCTTGAATGTCTGTCGCCATGGCAAGCACCTGTCGATGCTGCATTGGACTACGGCGTCAATCTACGCTCAATGGGCGGGTGATTTCAATGTTGAAGGAAGCCGCCGTCCGTTGGACTAGCGGCTTCTTCCGGGCTTCTTCTATTTGCTGTCGCGGTTCCACATATCGTGGAGCGACTTCCACTTGCCGTCTTTTCCCTTGCCCCAGACGCAGAGATACTTGCCTTTCTCCAACACCGCTCCGTCGGCACCCGCAACCTGATACGTCCCAGATGTGAACCCCGTGTTGTGATCGACGCCGGCGTGTGTCGTCTTCCACGACAGTTTGGCCTTCGGATCCGCCAGCATCTTTGCCCAGGATTCCTTGATCGCCGCAGGATCACTCACTATGGGTTCGTTGGGCGGATACACAACCGCGTCATCCGCATAGAAAGAAACGACCTTTTCGACATCGCCGGCAGTGGCTGCCTTCGACCATTCGTCATCCAGCGCAGCAAGCGTTTTGGCATTGTCCGGAATTCCGGCCGAAACAGCGTTACTGAGGAACGCGATGGCACAAGCGCAAAACACCGCGATAACCGAAATACGAATCAGAGTCTTGCTCATGGGGATTCCTTTCGAAGCGTTATGAGGGGCCGAAACTGGTTGGACAGATTAACGATGATGCTCAATTAACGATGATGCTCAATTTGAGCCGAGATTGTGCGGCAGTGGGTGTCTGCTGTCAACAAAAATTGCTGCGCAACGGCGGTCAGCCGAATCGCATCTTCCTGTTCATGCCGAAGCGCCTAAACACTTCTGCTGCCGATTTCCTTCCCGAACGCCGCACCCTCCCGGTTCTGCGCGAGGCTTCGAAGAAATGTCGTGGCTGCAACCTGTGGGAGAAGGGAACTCAGACTGTATTCGGGGAAGGTACAGCACACGCGGAAGTCATGTTCGTAGGAGAGCAGCCCGGCGACAAAGAGGATCTCACCGGCAAACCGTTTGTCGGGCCCGCGGGAGCTGTGCTCGACAAGGCTCTCGTCGCCGCCGGAATCGATCGAAGTAAAATCTACGTCACGAACGCGGTAAAGCACTTCAACTGGGAGCCTCGCGGCAAGCGCCGCATTCACAAGAAGCCCAGCGCCATGCAGATCGCGGCCTGCCGTCCCTGGCTCGATGCAGAGATCGCTGCAGTCAGACCGCGCGTGATCGTCTGCCTCGGCGCAACTGCCGCACAAGCTCTGCTGGGCCGAACCTTCAAGGTCACGCAGCGCCGCGGCGAACTAATTCCGTCCGACCTTGCCCCCTGCGTCACCGCAACCGTCCATCCCTCCTCGATTCTTCGCGCCCCCAACGACGCCACCCGTCACGAAGAGATGGCCCGCTTCATCGAGGACCTGCGAAACGTGGGGTCGTTACTAAAGAGAAGAGTCGCCGCATAATTTTGACCTCGGGATTTCGCACAAATATGCTTGCAGAAAGCAGTTCTTTGGCTACTCAAGCCGGTGAGAGGGGCTGGGACAGGAACGATGAAGAGGGTGCTGCGACTTGTATTCATCGCGATAACGCTGACGGTATTTCTGTGCTTCGTTCTCTACGCGTTCAGATTGGCCAAACTTGAGAAGCTTCATCGGGAAGCGCTGGAACCTGGTCAGTCACATCCACAGACAATCGACGAACTCGCCGCATTGCGGGGAACAGGTGCAACTTCGGTGTTGCTCGCAGTTGCTAAAAACCCGAACTCCGGGAGTCAAATGGCGGCAGTTCGAGCGCTCGCTAACCGAAATGATTCGGGCGTCGCAGATCAGCTTGCACAGATGCTCAAACTGGACGAGGGCATGGCAGTTCGACAGGCAATCACAGACTCGTTGCAGAGCCTCCCGTGTCGGCAACAGTGTCTCGAGCACATCCTCCTATATTTGGAACGCCGCGGTAATGGCGAGAGGACCCCGGAAGAGAACCTCACAGGCGTCGATCATTTTCGGGCTGAGAACCTCGCGATCGAAGATGGTCTCCGCTCAATACTGACAACTCACTCCGTGGAAACGAAAGAGATTCTCGCAAATGAGTATGGAGTGTCGGAGCAGAGTCTGGCGCCCAGCCAGTTCGCAATCACACTTATTGTCCAGTTGGGGATGAACACAGAGTGCTCTAATCTTCAAGGCTCGCGAAATGGTTTGGTACGCTTGCGATCAGGAAATACGTCCCTACTGAAACAGCTTGCGGATGCAGAATCCAGTCTTGGCTGTAAGTGACTTCTTCAGGCTTCCTTGATCTTTACGTCCGCGATATTCGCGAGCTTCCGCCACGCCGCAGCGACCTCGACTCGATTTCGGCCTTCCTGCTTTGCCCGGTACAGCGCTTTATCCGCCGCGCGCAGGCTGTCATCTGCGCTCACCATCTTTCCATTCGATCCCGCTACGCCGATGCTCACCGTCACCTGTGCTTCGATATTGCCGCGCGCACCTGCGCGATGCTCGATGCTCTTCACCACGCGGTCCTGGCCGCGAACGAAGAAGACCGCATCTGCAATGTCGGCGCGCACCCGCTCCAGGTAGGGAAGCGCGTCGCGCACGGTTCGTTCCTCGAACAGAATGCAGAACTCTTCGCCGCCGAAGCGGAACGCTTCGCCGCCGCCGCTCACGCGCGCCAGTTTCGAGGCAACCATGCGGAGTACCTGATCGCCAGTCTCGTGCCCATAGGTGTCATTGAATTTCTTGAAGTGATCAATGTCCACAACTGCAATCGCGTACCGTTCGCCCACGCGATTCATCGCGTCGTTGAATGCTCGCCGCGCCGGCAACCCCGTGAGTTCATCGTGGTACGCCATGCGGTACGAACTCTCCAGCAGAGACATCGTCAGCAAGCCGCCGGCACTGGCAACGTAGAAGAACCCAACCGCCTCGTTGCGCGAACTCAGTCCGAGGAAGCACGCCGCCGTCGCCCAGAAATATCCGGCTTCAATCGGCTTGCGCACTACCCAGAACCGAAACGCAAAGAGGCCTCCCGCCGCGGCAAAAGTCAGCATCGCTAGTTGCGGAACTGCAATTTTCGGCAGAGCCCTGATCCAGTTGCCGTCGAAGAGCGAAGCGGGTCCCTCGAGTTCGGGCCGCGAAAGGAACGCGATAACAATGAATTGCGCGAAAAAGAACACCGCCCGGCTGAGCAGTTCGCGCTTGCCGAAACCCTTCTCTTCAAGGAGAGAGAAAACAATCAGGTTGACGGGGATAAGGATGGCGACGAAGCCGAGGGTGTGTCGCCCGGGCAACGCTTGTGGCGCCAGACTTCCCAGCGCTAGCGCAACCAGGCTGAACAGCAATCGCGACGACCGGAACCGCAACGCCAGCACCATTCCGAGGCCGAACGCCGCATACCAGCAGAACGTCGCGAATTGCTCGTCGGGCCGCAGCACTCCGCGTTGCAGCATGATGACGAGCGCCGCCAGCACGGCTCCGCTCGGCAAAAAGAACGCGGTCAACGAGTTGCGCAACTCCAGTTCCACGGTTCCTTTATTATCCGTGCGAACCCGACGGCCGCCACGCTGACTACCTTGGTTCGCAGCACCCCAAGGTCCAGCCCGGCCCGGACGAAGGTACAGGCCCAGGTCAGGTTACCCTGTCCCTCGCCGACAACTGTTCGCGGGCCCTGCGACCCTGTACGCAACTCCTGTACCAAGACCTTAGATACAGGCAGAAGTCAGCACATGGTCTTGCGCCGCCGCTCCATTCCGGCGTGCGCCGCCGGACCGCGCTTCTCCGGTTCGTGGAAGAGTCCCAACTGCTGCGCTTCGACGAGTTGCGGTCCTGATTCTTTCTTTCGGTTGAAGTAATAGGTGATCCCGTACTTGCTCCGCAGCTTCGACATCAGTTCTGAAGTCCGCTTCCGGTACGCCGCCGAAACAAAAGCCTTCTCCTCGAAGCGCCGCTTGTACTCGCCGACAAGTTGCGGAAATTCCTTTTCGAGGAAGGGAAGAAAGACGCTCGCCGAACACGGTTTGAGGAACAGGGGATTCGCAAAGATATATTTACCGCCATGGCGCGCCGTCTCCGCCACCAGTTGCTCCAAGTCACGCGGCCTGTCGGTGATTCCCGGCAGCACCGGCGCGCAGATCACGCCCGCATCGATTCCGCTCACGTTGAGTGCCCGCAGCGCCTTCAGCCGCAAATCCGGCCGCGGTGCCCGCGGCTCGAGAATCCGCGCCAGTTGCGGGTCCAGCGTCGTGATCGTCAGGTTGACGAACAGCCGGTTCGTCTTCGCGACTCGCCGCAGCACGTCGATATCGCGCACGATCAAGTCGCTCTTCGTCACGATCCCAATATCGAACCCGCTGTGCAGCGCAAACTCCTCCAGCAGCGTTCGCGTCACCTCGTAACGGCGCTCCGCAGGCTGATACGGATCGGTGGCCGTCCCAATCGCGATCTCCTCGCCCGGCTTCACCTTCTTCAAATCGCGCCGCAGGAGGTATCGCAAGTTCTCCCCGGGCCTGTTTTGTGCCCTACCCTTGTCGCCATCCTTCGGCGACAGGGTGGGGCTGTTCGGCAATTGGGTGGAATCGTCATCACCAGCAGGGACAGGCGTCGGGCAACTGCCCTGCTTGATGTAGATCTGCCGCTCGAACTCCAGGGAGTCCTTTATCTCCATGAACTCGTGCGTGTAGCGCGCGTAGCAGTACTTGCACGCGAACTCGCACCCGCGATACGGGTTGATGGTCCAGGTGAAGGGCATTCGCGGAGCGGTGCAGCGGTTCAGGATCGAGCGCGACTCCAGCGTGAAGTACTCCACGTTGTGCCCCGCCCGGACGCTTTCGCCCTCGGCCGCGAGTTTGGCAATACCGACCAGCGGCGCGGGCGCCTCTTCCGCCGCCTCGGCATAAAAAAGATACGGATTCTCAGCGTGCGCATTCATATTGGGAGGAAGGAGAGTCGCCAGAGCAGGCAACTACTTTCGCCTTATCTTCGCCTATAATGCCCGGGTCGTGGGCGCGTGTCAAG
>JAVUPY010000026.1 GCA_032252755.1 Terriglobia bacterium | reverse complement strand
TTGCGGGCGCAACCGGAACAAGCCCAGGAGCCATCCTCAAGCCGCCAGCCCTTCTCGCTGGCGCAACCTGGACAGCGAAAACCCTCGGACCAACGCAGCCGCTCCAGATAGGCAACGCAGGATTGTTCGTCGGGAAACCAGACGCGAAACTGCTGCCAAGTGCCTGGATAATCAAGCTGTTTCGAGACTTCAGGAGTGAAAACCACAATATCTTGAGTCTACTGTATTAAGGGAGCTACCCCACTTTCGTGAATACCCGCAAGCTCTACGTGATGGCTCTCAAATTGGATAGTTAGTCCCATCTTTCGGCTTGGATAACGACCACGAACATTGGAGCGGCCGCCCCCTACGGGACGGGAAGGATTCGAAGATCGAATTTGATCGATCAGGCATCGTGCTTCATGCGAGAGACCAACCTGCTCATACCATGCAATCAACGTTTCCGGACTGAGCATTCACCCTCCGAACGGACAGTGGCTTATTCCTGCTCTACCCTCGAACTCGCTATCATGACCTTCGTTGGCGTATCGATTTTTTATCGTGCGCCGACTGAGGAGTTGATGTGTTCTTCGCTCCTTTCTTCTTTAGCGCCTCGACATAGCGCACTGTCGCGTCAGTCAAGAGTTCCTGCATCAAGTGGCCGTTCTCAATGGCGGAGCGAATTTCAGGTACCAGTCTTTCGGGAATGTAGATTGAAAATCGGCGCGGCCCTCGACGACCATACAACACATAACTACTGTGGCCTTGACCGGAGGCACACATCACGCACTTGCTTCGGATACAAGGACTCTTTCTCAATGAGAGAGACCCAACTGCAACTGGCCAGAGCTCTTGAGCCGCCTGAATAAACCAGCGCTGCACTTCTAACGTCGGTCTCTGATCCATGTACGTGTGGCCACCCTCACACGTACAAAGTAGCCCACATTTTCTGGGGCGACAACCTGCGGAATCAAAACAGTTACGTTATGTCCTCATGGCAAAACTATGGTTCCAATCCGCACTCCGGCAAAACTATGGTTCCAGAATCACACTTCGTGATAGCCAGAATGTCTGCCTGGCCGGCATTATGAATGCCGGATGCGGCAAAACTATGGTTCCAAAACGGCAAAACTATGGGTAAAGTGACAACGAGAGTGACGAGGAGGAACTGGCAGTTAGAGCGACCGTTGCATGCATTCAATACATGCGGAGCGAGATGTGTGACTTGCTCCATAGCTTTGAAACCGTCGACGAAAACACGTCTGGTCGGCTCTTGTCGGCAACTTCCGTAAAGGTCTGCAATGGCTTTCGACTCGCGCTCCCGACGGGAGCTTGTTACACATGGAAGGGGTCCATTTTGAGAGGCACGCCAATCGAACCCGATGAGCGAGTCGAATTTGATTGGCGATTAAAGAGATCCGGTATTGACGCTCGACGCGAACTCGCCACCGAATACGTCCCGCGGAACGAGCAGAGCGAGCCAGTTAATGTACAAATCGCATTTTTGACCCTCTCTGCTTCTTGATCGAGAGTGATCTGCACGGCTGGCTGACAACATTTTCAAGTACCCCCGGCCCTGGCGAACCTTGATGTTGCGCCATCTCCGCCAGCAGTCCCTCAACGCACTGTGCGAGACAGGAACATTGGCTGTACGGCTACTGTGCCGGTCCTGCTGGCCCAGTTCCGCTCTCACCTGGACCAAGGGCTTCAAACCAGTAAATCGCCAGACAATTACGTATCGGCCGCGGCGTCGCCATTCAGTTGCGCTTCCTCAAGCACGCCTCTCGGAACCTCGGCTGTGCGAGGCAAGAGGATGGTGAGCGCCGCTCCCCGGCCGCCATCGCTACGCGGATGCAAATGGATGCTTCCACCGTGCCGTTCGACAATCTCCTTGGTCGCCCATAACCCGAGACCGGTGCCGACATCCTTCCTGACAGCGAAGAAGGGCTCGAAGAATCGATCCGCATCTTTCGCCGCGATGCCGGGTCCACTGTCTTCAATCACCAATTGGACGGTGTCGCTCCGTTCCCAGTAAATTTTTCCATCCCATAGCAAAAAAGAGGCGGATAAAGGTATCCTTACTGCGGGGCGGGCACGCGCCGCTCCGGGGTGTGGAAACCCCGAATACGACAAAGGCACGCCGCGAGGCGTGTGATCTCCCTTGCCTTTGGGTCGGGGAGCCTGTGACGTATGTCCAGGCCCCGAGCTAAAGGTCACAGGAGCCGTGCCGTATTCGGCTTTCCAACTCCCCGACCATGGGTTCTAAGGGCAGTTTGCGGGGGCGCACCGCAAACATCTTTTCCCAAAGCCTTGTTTGAGGAGTGAAGCCGTATGCCTCCTGAATTCAAACGCGAACTGGACGGCGCGGCCGAGATCGATTACAGGTTCCTCGTGGAGAACAGTGCTGACATACTGTGCAGCGTCGGCCTCGATCATGTGATTCACTACATCTCCCCATCCTGTCTTGAGATTCTCGGCTGGCAACCAGCGGAGATGATCGGAAAGAACCTGTGTCGGTTCATCTTTCCTGACGATATGCCAGCTCTCGAAGACCTCGAGGTCGGCAAGCCGCCGGATGGCATGGCCTACACTCACGCTCGGGTCCGTTTCCTAAGGAGGCGCTTCCGGCTATTTAGTGGGTAGCGGCGCCAGATCGAGGCCGCCGCAGTGGAAGTAGATGGCGTGGATGAAGTTCTGCTTGTTGCGGAAACCGCGCGCCGTGTACTTCACCCACTGAATCTTGGCGTTGATCGATTCG